>JAKACF010000287.1 GCA_021821585.1 Actinomycetes bacterium | reverse complement strand
CCGGGCGTCGTCGCCGACCGCCGTCAGGCCGTCTGTGCCACGGAAGGTCACCTGGCGCTCGGGGGCGAGGACACCGGCATCGGTGGCGGCGTCCCGGGCGATGGCGGAGAGGTCGACCGGCTCCTCGCGCAGCGGGCGCCCCTGGTCGAGGCGGGCGAGCAGCAAGAGGTCGTCGACGAGGCCGGACATGCGGGCCGACTCGCTCTCGATCCGCCGGAGCGCCGCCGCCAGGTCGTCGGGCGAGAGGGTCCTCCCGTCCTTGAACAGCTCGGCGTAGCCCCTGATGGAGGTGAGCGGTGTCCGCAGCTCGTGCGAGGCGTCCGCCACGAAGCGCCGCAGCTGGGTCTCGGACGCCTCCTTGGCCCGGAAGGCCTCCTCGATGCGGGTCAGCATGACGTTGAGCGAGGCGCCGAGGCGACCGACCTCGGTCCGCTCGTCGGTGTCGTCGACGCGCCGGGTGAGGTCACCCGCCGCGATCTCGCCGGCGGTCTCCGACATGGTCTCGAGCGGGCGGAGGCCGAGCTGGACGAGGAAGAAGGCGATGGCGCCGACGGCGACGAGCACCGAGGCGCTCATGACCACCTCGAGCAGCGCCACGTTGGCGAGCGTCGAGTCGACCGGGGCGAGCGGCTCGCCGACGACGAAGACGACGTCGACGGTCTGCTGGTAGAGCGAGCCGCCGTTTCGCTCGGCCTTGGTGAGCTCGGCGACGACGCGGTACTGCTCGCCCGAGGAGGAGGTGACGCTCGTCACGACCGAGCTCGAGCTGTGCCGGGCGGCCGAGACGACCGGGGCGGGCAGGTGGGCGATCGGCGAGCGGGACACCGGCGACGGGCAGGTCACCGTGGCGGCGGCCTGGCCGTCCAGGTAGTAGAGCGTCCCGAAGGAGTTGACCGGGAGGCCGTAGCAGCCGACCCCGCTCGAGAAGGGGCTGAGCGCCTGGCGGAACTTGGAGGTCGCCGCCTGCAGCTGGGTGTCGGCCGAGGAGAGCAGCGAGCGCCGCACGACGGTGTAGGAGATGACGTCGAGGACGCTGAGCGCGATGGCGACCAGCGCCACGACGACGATGAGGATCCGGGTGCGAATGGCCACCCGCAGGTGCTCCTAGTCGCGAGGGGGGCGCAGCACGTAACCGACGCCCCTCACCGTGTGGATCAGATGGGGCTCGACGAAGTCGACCTTCTTGCGCAGGTAGCTGATGTAGGTCTCGAGGACGCCGGCGTCGCCGCCGAAGTCGTAGCTCCAGACGTGGTCGAGCAGCTGGGCTCGTGTCAGCACGCGCCGGGCGTTGACGAGGAGGTAGCGGAGCAGGCGGTACTCGGTGGCGGTGAGGTCGACGAGCTTGCCGGAACGTCGCACCTCGTGGGCGTCGTCGTCCATCTCGAGGTCCGCCAGCACGAGCCGGTCGCCGGTCGAGGCCCCGCCGGTGCGCCGGAGGACGGCCTGCACCCGGGCGACGAGCTCGGCGACGCTGAAGGGCTTGGTGACGTAGTCGTCGCCGCCGATCGTGAGGCCCCGCACCTTGTCCTCGGTGGCGTCCCGGGCGGTGAGGAAGAGGACCGGCACGTCGCGGCGCTCCCGCCGGATGCGCTCGGCGACGTTGAAGCCGTCGATGTCGGGCAGCATCACGTCGAGGATGACGAGCTCGGGACGGAACGACTCGAGCAGGGCGAGCGCCCGGTAGCCGGAGTCGGCCGTCTCGACCGAGTAGCCCTCGTAGCGCAGCGCCATGGCCACGAGCTCGGTGATGGAGTCCTCGTCGTCGACGACGAGGACACGTCGTCCGGCCGAGAGCTCCGCACCCGCCGGTGCGGCGGGCGCGGCGGAGAAGGCCGTGTTCATACCTGCATTGTCCCTCGGCACGCTGTGATCTTTCTGAGAGGTTCCTCCACGATATCGGTGAGGATCCCGTGTGGGGACATGGGACCGGTCACGAGCTCCCCGGCGCCCGGTGCACGGGGGCGCCGGTCACCATAGCGAGGGGTCCTCCGCTTTAGGCGGCGGGCCCGGCCACCAGCTCGACGACGACGTGGCGGGCCGTGCCGCCGGCCTCGAAGCCGAGGGTCACCTCCGCGCCGGGGTGGAGCGCCGAGATGAGCGAGGAGAGCTGCGGCATCGAATGGACCTGGATGCCGTCGAAGGCGGTGATGACGTCGCCGGCCTCGAGGCCGGCGCTCTCGGCCGGCGTGCCCGGCTCCACCTGGACGACGTTGACCGCCCCGCGTGGGGGTGGCCCGACGAGCTTCACGGTCGTCCCCTCGATCCCGAGGTAGGCCGAGCGACCGAGGACGAGGCCGGGCTCTCTCGTCCCGCGCTCGATCGCCCTCACGACGGCCTCCACTCGGTCGATCGGGATGGCGAAGGCGACCGCCGAGCCCGACCCGGCGACCGAGGCGGCTGCCGTGTTCATGCCGACGACCCGGCCCCTGTCGTTCACGAGCGGGCCGCCCGAGTTCCCCGGAGCGATGGGGGCGTCGGTCTCGATCATCCCCGAGAGGTGCTCGGCGTCGGCTCCGGTCTCGCTCGTGGCCGTGATGGAGCGGCCGAGCGCCGAGACGGTCCCGCTCGTCACCGAGGCGGTCCCGCCGAGCCCGAGGGAGTTGCCGAAGGCGAGGACGCCCTCTCCCACCTCGACCCGGGCGGAGCTCCCGAGCGCGACGGTCGAGAGCGGGGCGGCGCCGACGATCTTCAGCACGGCCACGTCGGCAGACGGGTCGGCGCCGACGAACTGGGCGGCGTACTGGAGGTGGCCGGGGTTGACCGTGACCTTGATCGTCTTGGCCTCCTCGACGACGTGGTTGTTGGTGACGACGATCCCGCCCGGTGTGAGCACCATGCCCGTCCCGGCCACGTCCGCCGGGCCGGACGGCGTCTCGATGACCGAGTTGACGTCGACGACGGCCCGGTCGAGACGCCGGGCGATGCGCCGCGTGAGGGAGGGGGAGAGGGCGCCGCGACCCGGCGAGACGGCGTCCAGGCCGGCGGTCGAGGAGGGGACCGACGACGTACCGGAGGTGAGCAGGAGGGTGAGGCCCGAGCCGGCGCCGACGAGGCAGAGGGCTGCGAGGCCGAGCGGCAGCCGGCGGCGGAGGAGCGACCCCGTCGGGGGGGTTGGGCCGGGGGTGGCGGGGACCGACCAGCTGCCGTCGGCGAGTGGTGGCGCGTCGGCGGGTCTCTCCTCCTCGGGCCAGTCCTCTCGTCGATCCATCACCCACCTCGCCGGTGCCCTTCACAATCTAGGTGGACCACGGCGGATCCGTCCCGGCGGTGCTCGTCGGCGCCTCGGGGAAGGCTTCCCCGCCGGGTGGGGGGCCAAACCGTCAGTCGTAGCTCGCCTCGAGCGCCCACCGGCCGCCTTCGAGGACGACGACGTGGGCCGAGCCGTCGCCGAGGAGGACCTGCATCCTCGCCCGGCGGCGGTGCTCGACAGGATCCCACCACCGCTCGTCGGAGAGGAAGGGCCCCGCCCAGGCCTCGACGGAGTGCTCGCGACCCGGCCCGTGCCACAGCCGCGCCGGCGGCGAGCTCAGCTGGCCTCTCCCGCTCACCTCGACAGGGTCCCCCTCGCCGTCTCTCAGCGAGACCTCGAGGGGGACCTCATAGACGACGCTCGGCGCCGGAGGCGGCAGCCGGCCCGGCCAGGGCTGGGTGAGGCCGGGGTCCTCCGGGAGCGGCTCGCCGAAGGGCACGAGCCGCGCCTGCTCGAGCAGTCCCCTGCCGCCGGTGCGG
>JAKACF010000286.1 GCA_021821585.1 Actinomycetes bacterium | reverse complement strand
CGTCGCCGCCGTAGCGGGCCACCGTGTCGCCCGGCCGCACCACCGAGCGGAGGCGGCGTGCGACACCGATCAGCACCTCGTCCCCGACGAGGTGGCCGTGGGTGTCGTTCACCTTCTTGAACTCGTCGAGGTCGATGACGAGCAGGCCGACGAAGAGCTTCTCCCGTCGGGCGAAGTCGGCCGCCAGGGCGACGCGGTCGTTCAACAGGAGCCGGTTGGCACAGCCCGTCAGCGGGTCGTGCAGGGCGAGCTCGGTGAGCTCCCGAGCCCGCTCCTTCGCGTCGGTGACGTCCTGGAACCCGGCCACGGCGCCGAGCAGGCGGCCGTCGTCGGCGCGCAGCACCGTGGCGCTCGTCGACACCACCCGGGGCGTCATCCCGGGGCGCGGCTTGAACACGAGCTCGACCCGGGAGACCCTCACGCCGTCCAGCGCCTTGCGAAGCGGGTGCTCCTCGGGGCGCAGGGCCGAGCCGTCGGGCCAGAACATCCCCTCCACCGGAGGCTGCTGGCCGAGAGCGACCTGCTCGGGCCGGTAGTCGCCGAAGAGCTTGAAGGTGGCGTTGGTGATGGTGAGCTGACCCTCGGCGTCGCAGGCGACGACGCCGGCGTCGAGGTTGCCGACGAGCGCCTCCAGGAACTCCCGCTCCTCGGCGAGCGCCTCGAGGGCGGCGCGGCGCTGCTCGTCGGCTTCCCGCAGCGCCGTGACGTCGCTGATGGAGAGCACCCGGTGCTCCACCTCGGAGGCGGTCTCGCCGCCGGCACCCACCGAGCTCGTGTGGATCCGCAGCCAGGTGACGGTCCCGTCCGGGCGCCGGTGGCCCCGCACGATCCCGCCGGGCGCCTCCCGCTCGCCGGAGAGGACGAGCCGGGCATCGAGGTAGGCCTCGACCGGTTTGCCGTCCTCGTCGAGGACCGCCCCCCCGTCGTGCTCGAGGGAGGCGAGGACGTCGGAGATCGTCCGGCCGATCACCCTGTCACGCGTGGTCCCGAGCAGGCGCGGTGCCGCATCGTTGCAGGAGAGCACCTTGCCGTCCGCCAGCGCCACGAGGACGCCCTCCTGCAAGGAGTCGAGCACGGTCTGGGGGTGGTGGGGCCTGAGCCGCCGCCGGCGGGGCGGGCCACCGCGCTCCAGCCGGCGCAGGGTGAGCGAGACCGTGTTGAGCCCCGGCTCGTCGATCAGGTTGGTGGCGACCGCCTCGGCGGGGACCGCCTCACCCGAGGCCGTCACGACCCGGAGGGTGAGCGAGAGGGCGAGGGGCGACCCGCGCATGTCGACGAGGAGGCGGGCGAGCGCCTCCCGGTCGTCGGCGTGGACGAGGTCGAGGCCGGGGGTGCCGATCAGCTCCTCGGCCGTCCAGCCCGTGAGCGTCGAGATGGCGGGGCTGGCCCACGCGACGAGGTCCCGCTCGTCGAGCATGACGACGATCTCGACCGGCGAGGGCAGCGGCACGACCGGCCGCTCGGTGGCAACCGGTGCGGCCGCGGTGACGGGAGGCTCGCTCGGGGCGGGCGCGGGTCCCTCGTCGGCCTCCGGCTCCGGCGCGGGCGCCGGCGCCTCTTGCTGCCTCAGGCGCCGCGGTCGGAGGGCCAGTTCGGTTGGAACATATGCCATTGGGATGGAGCCGTTCTGATCAGGTTCTCGAACTCGCGAGCGAGTTCGACGGTGATGGCTTCCACATCGTCACGGAACCGGCCGGTTCGCCGGCAGGAGAGCGGTGGGCGGACGACGGCGTGGTAATACCCGGCCGGACGCTGGTACACCGCGGCGGCGAACAGCGGTGCACCCGTGCGCAGCGCCAGCATGGCCGGGCCACCCGGCAACGTGGTCTTCTCGCCGAAGAAGTCGACCGGGATGCCGTGGCCGGCGAGGTCCCGGTCGGCGACGAGGCCGACGATCCGGCCCTCGCGCAGCGCCTGCACGAGGCGACCGGTCGTCCCGCTCCCGAGCGGCAGGACCGTCAGGCCGAGCGCCGAACGCTGCCGCGTGAACCACTCGAACAGCTCCGGTGGCTCGAGGGGCTCGACGACGGTCGTCATGGGGTGGCCCTTCAAGGTGAGCCAGTAGCCGCCGACCTCCCACGACCCGAGGTGGGGCAGGGCGACGATGCACCCCTGGCCGGTCGACAGCGCCTCCTCGATGGCCTCGAAGCCCTCGATGGAGAAGTGCGAGAGGAGATCTCGAGGACGCATCCCGGAGAGCCGGGCGCTCTCGACCCAGTAGCGGGCGTAGGAGTCGAACGCCTCCACCACGGCCGCGTCGAGCTCGCGCTCGCCGGCACGCCGGCCGAGGACCCGGGCCATGTTCGCCCGGACGACGGGTCGGCGGTCTCGCCACAGCTCCGACAGCGTCAGCCCGGCGGCCCTCGCCGCCAGCGAGGCCACCGGCCTCGGGAGCGCCTGGGCGGCGATGGCGAGGCTGCGATAGGCGAGATAGGTCCCGTGGCCGCGTTCGGTCACCTCGTTCCCCCCTGGCGCTCAGCCGAGAGGTGGGGTCAGCGCCCGTTGCCGAGCCGGCGGCGCAACGCAGATGCGGCACCTTCCTGACGTCGTTGCGCCAAGCGGCTGTGGGGCCGGCCGCCGCCCCCACGAGCCTGCCGGGAGCCTGGGCGGTCCGTGGCGAGGGCGGAGCGGAGCCTGCTCCCGAGTGGTTCCCCGGCACGCCGGCGGGGCCGGGTGGTCCGGACCCTCACCGGCCGGCTGCCGCCGGCAGCTCTCGCCTCGCGCCAGGCGCGCCAGCGGGACTCGACCCGGGCGGGACGCCACGCCGACAGGGCAGCGGCCGATCCGGCCCGGGCGGCCCGGCTCGGCAGCGGCTCGCCGTTGCGCTCGGCCGTGGCCTGGCGCCAGATCCTCGTGAAGCGCTGGGCGGCGGTGAACACGCAGAGGGCGAGCAGCACCCACAGGAGGGGGACCATCACGACGTTGAAGGCCAGGGCGACGGCGAGCAGGATCAGTCGCTCCGCCCGCTCCATGAGGCCGCCCTTGCCCTCCCAGCCGAGCGACTCGGCCTTGGCCCGCTCGTAGGAGATGACGTTGCCGGTCGCGAGGATGCCGAAGGGCAGCAGGGCGAGCTCGGGGCGCGACCCGGCGGCGAGGTACCAGGCGAGGCCGCCGAACATGAAGGCGTCCGCCACCCGGTCGGTGACCGAGTCGAGGAAGGCGCCCCGGCGCGAGGAGGATCCCGACACCTTCGCCACAGCCCCGTCGAGAGTGTCCATGAGCCCGCCGACGGTGACGAGGGCGACGCCGGTCCACAGGTGGCCGAGGGCGATCATGGCCCCGGTCAGGGCGGCGAGCAGGAGACCGACGACGGTCACCTGGTCCGCCGTCACCCCGTGGCGGGCGAGCTTCCTGCCGAGTGCCAGGTGGGGCACGAACTTCGAGATCAGCGAGCGCCTGGCGGAGCCCGCGCCAGGAGCGCTGTCCGTCCCGGCGGACGCGGCCCCGGCGGGCGCGCCCGCGTCCCCGGCCTTGTCCTGCCGCCGTCTCCCGTCGATCATGCTGCTCCTTTGCACCCGGCGGTGCCTCGTCACAGGTTACCAGCCGGTGCCCAAATCCCGCCGGCTGCCCTCGCCTTCTCCGGCCGGCGGTGGATAGGCTCGCCCGATAGCCCCCCGCGCGGCCCTCGGTGAGCTCGGGGCGAGAAGGAGGAGGTCTGCCAGTGGGCACCGTGCCGTCCGCCAAGATCCGCAACGTCGCGCTCGTCGGTCACGGCGGATCGGGCAAGACGACGCTCGCCGAGGCCCTCCTGCACT
>JAKACF010000285.1:583-3802 GCA_021821585.1 Actinomycetes bacterium | reverse complement strand
CCGGCCTTCTCGCACCCGACGAAGTTCGTCGGCCCCATCTACTCACGAGCCGAGGCGGAGGGACTCGCCCGGCGGACCAGCTGGGCGATGCGCCCGGACGGCGAGGGCTGGCGCCGGGTGGTCGCCTCCCCCGAGCCGCTCGAGATCGTCGAGCTCGGGGTGATCCAGAGCCTGCTGGCAGCAGGGGTCATCCCGATCTGCGCGGGCGGAGGCGGTGTCCCGGTCGTCCGCCGCGACGGGCGCCTCGAGGGCGCCGAGGCCGTCGTCGACAAAGATCTCGCTGCCGCCCTGCTGGCCCGCGACCTCCGGGCGGATGCCCTGCTCCTGCTCACGGACGTGGCGGCGGTGATGGTCGGATTCGGTACGCCCGCCGCCTACCCGCTGGGCGAGACCTCGGTCTCAGAGCTTCGGGCGCTCAGCCTCCCCACAGGGTCGATGGGACCGAAGGTGGAGGCCGTCTGCCGGTTCGTCGAGTCCGGCGGCCGTCTGGCGGCGATCGGCCGGCTGTCGGAGGCGGGCGAGCTCGTCGAGGGCCGGGGAGGGACGATCCTGCGGGCGCCCGAGGGCGCCCCCCGGGTCGCCCGATGGGTGGCGAGCGGAAGAGGAGCGCGACCGTGACCCCCGCACGCGCTCTCGCCGGGAGCGACCTCGGCCACCTCACGCATGCCCTCGGGACGAGGCTCAGCTCGCTCCTCGGGGACGAGGCCGCTCGGCCGCCGAGCCGTGCCCGGCCGGTGCGCAGCCCGGAGGTGAGGGAGCTCGACAGGAACGGCTCAGAGAGGCTGCTCGCACAGCGAGGGGTCGGCCCGGTCGTATTCGACGACGGCCACCGGCTCGCAGCGCTCCCGGTGAGCTCCGCCGCCGAGAGAGGAGAGATCGTGGCGCGCACGGGGGCCGAGCTCGGCACCGTCCTGGCGGCGGCGAGCCTGATGAGCCTCGAAGTCGACCGCCCCGACGAGGTGACGGGGGAGGACTGGAGCGCTCTCGTCGCCGGTCGGGTGCAGGCGAGCGACGACAGCGGGGAGCTCAGGGCCCTGGGGCCACTCGGCGCCGAGCTCTGGGTCGGCCACGAAGGGCTCACCACCGCCGTGGGGGTCGCCCTCGACGAGGTGACCGGACGGGTGCCGCCGGTGCAGGCGGGAGGGAAACGATGATCTTGCTCGACGACCTGGACGGCTTCGACCAGCGCGGCTCGGTCGTGCTCTCACGGGCGGAGTGCCTTGCGCTCATGGTCGCCCCCGCCGGCGGGAGGGTGGGGCGGATCGGCATGGAGATGGCCGGCATGCCGGCGGTGCTGCCCCTCAACTATGTCCTCCACGGCGACGATGTCGTCCTCAGGGTGGGGCCGGGCTCCATCCTCGGAGTGGCTGCCCACGGGCCGGTCGTCGCCTTCGAGGTCGACGGCACGATCGAGCCGTCCGGGCGCGAGGAGGCCGAGGAGGCCTGGAGCGTGCTCGTCCGCGGCCACATTGCCGTCGTGCGGGACCCCGTCCTGGTCGACGAGCTGGCCGCCTCCGGGCTCACCCCCCTCGTACCCGAGGCCGGCGAGGTGTACCTCCTCGTGCGCAGCGAGAGGGTGACCGGCCGGCGATTCCGCGTCGGGGCGCTGGCGCGCTACGCCATGGCGGCGGCACCCGGCGGCGACGGACACAGCGCGAGAGGAGAGGAGTCGCCATGACCCACGAGCCGGTCTGGACGGTGGAGATCTACTTCACAGAGGACGAGAACCGGACCAGGGCGGATGCCCGCCTCAGCACCGGCACCCGCGAGATCGACGGCTGGGGGCGCTCCAAGCGCAGCCCGACCGACCCCGACGTCCCGTCGGTCGGCGAGGAGCTCGCGGCCGCCCGGGCGCTGTCGGACCTCGCCCACCACCTCCTGCACGAGGCGGCGGAGTCGATCGAGGACTTCGAGGGGCGGCCGGTCCACCTGGCGCGTTGAGGACGCGATCTTCTCGTCAGGGCCCTCCTCGCCCGAGTAGGCTCGTGCCCGGTGAGGAGTGAGGCCGTGCTGTCGGAGGCCGAGCGGGCAGCCGCCTTCGCCGAGCCGCCCCCGAAGGTTCCCCGCCGGACGGTGGGCTTCGTGGTGCTGGCCTGCCTCGTCCTCGGGTTCGGAGGCATCGTGGTGGACCACTTCTTCGCCGGTCCGAGCACGTCGTCGCCCACCCCGCCCACGAGCGCCACCTCGGTGCCGCAATTTCCTCGGGCCGGTGCACCCAACTCCCCGTCGCTCGGGGCGCCTCTGTCGAAGATGATGCAGCTCACCTCGCTCCGTCCGCAGAAGGCTCCCGCGCTGAGCCTGCTCTCAGCCTCGGGCCGTCCTGTGAGCTTGTCCTCGTTCCGGGGCAAGGTCGTCGTCCTCAGCTTCTTCAATGCCGCCTGTGACGACATCTGCCCCGTGATCGAGGGGGAGGTGAAGGCCGCTCTCGCCGACCTCGGGCGCAGCGGGGCGAGGGGCCGCGTGGAGTTCCTCACCGTCAACACCGACCCGCTCGCCCTCTCGCCGGCCGCCGGCCGCCCTGCCGAGGCGGCCATGGCGGCCGTCCCGCAGTGGCAGTTCCTCACCGGCTCGATCTCCCGGCTGAACTCGGTCTGGAAGACCTACGGCGTCTCGATCGAGGCACAGGCCTCGTCGGGAACGGTCTCGCACTCCGAGGCGCTGTACTTCATCGACCCGGCCGGGGTCGTCCGTGCCAGGGCGACACCGTTCGCCAACCAGGTTGCCAGGGGGACCTTCGAGCTCTCGGCCGCCCTCGTGCGTCGCTTCGGCGAGGGCATCGCCTCCGAGGTCACGCGTCTCTCGGCGAAGGCGGCGCCGTGACGCCTCCCTGGTACCGCCGGCGGGGATGGTTCGTCGGAGGGGCGGCGGCCGTCGTCGTTGCCGCCACCGTGCTCACCGACCTGCCCCAGCACGCCTCGAAGGCGGTGCAGGCCTCGGAGGACACGAGCATCGTGAAGGAGATCAACACCGACGTGAAGGGCTGCGCCTTCGCGCTGAACGAGAGCCTCACCATCCACCGGGACCTCGTCGATCACCGCGTGAAGGCCAAGGACCGCCCGCTCATCCCGGGGCTGCTGCGGGACGACCAGGTCGCCTGCTCGTTCGCCAACAGCGACATCTTCAACCTCTCGAACGTGGAGGTGACGGGCTCGGGTGCCAGCCGGTACCTGCAGGCGATGGTCGGGACCATCACCACCTGGGCGACCTCAGATGCCGTGG
>JAKACF010000285.1:0-573 GCA_021821585.1 Actinomycetes bacterium | reverse complement strand
CGGTCCGCGACGTCCGGCGAGGCGGCGCTCGCCAGGGCCGGCAAGAAGCTCTCCCACGACCGGGCGCTCGCCGAGAGCGAGCTGCGGACGGCGGAGCGGCTGCTGAGCGCGAGCCTTCCCTCCCTCGTGCTGCCGGCGGTCGGCCCTCAGCCCGGGTAGGGAGGCTCCTCGCGGGGCAGGCGGTCGAGGACCGGGATCAAGTAGGCGAACCCGGCGACGAGCGGGCCGAGGAACATGAGCGCCATCCCGAGGATCCGTAGCGGGTGGGATGCCGTGAGCATGCCGCCCGCACCGGCCGCCGCCACGCCGGCGAGGCCGATCCAGGCGGTGATCCTGAGGCTGCGCGTGGCGCTGGCGGCGAGCGGCACCAGGGCGAGCGCGCCGACTGCGAGCGGCAGGCCGACGATGGCGTGGGCGAGGTACAGGTCCGTCCCCCGGTGGGGGAGCCACCCGCTCGGGCGGCCGGCCGGAACGGCGAAGAGAGCGCTCACGCCGAGGACGAACTCGATGCCGACGAGGACGAGGAGGCTCGTTGCGAGCCGGGCGGCGGAGCGGGCGGGGGCGGGCTCCTCG
>JAKACF010000284.1 GCA_021821585.1 Actinomycetes bacterium | reverse complement strand
CGGAGCGCGACCCCGGGTCCCGCTCAGGTCCGGTAGAGGCGGTAGCCGGGCAGGCGCCGGTGGGCGAAGCGCTCGTAGAAGGCGGTCGATCCGGCCTCGCTCAACAGGTCGAGTCGTCCCCCGCGATCGGCCTCGAGCGCCGCTCTCACGAGGGCCGTGCCGTGCCCCTCGCGCCGGCGCGACTGCTTCACGAGGAGCAGGGCGAGGTAGGAGCGGAGCTCGCCGTCGCCGAGCACCTGGGCGAGGCCGACCACGCCGTCGGGCGCGACGGCGACGAGGGTGGTGACCCCGGGCGCCGTGAGGGTGCGCAACGCCCGTGCCGGGTCGTCCGGCAGCGAGCGCCAGCCCTCGGCCGAGCAGAGCCCGAGCACCTCGTCCAGGTGCTCGGGGCGGAAGGGGACGATCTCGACCACGCCCCGATCCTGTCACCCCGCGGCCCGCGCCGGCCTCAGCTCCTCGACTTGATGTTCTTCTCGATGTGGTCGAGGTCCCGCGCCTCGTGCGGGCGGCCCGGCGGGTCGATGTCGGCGTCGGGGCCGAGCAGCCTGCGGGTCTCTGCCTCGAGCTCATCGGGAGCGACGGCACCGACGGCCGTCACGGTCCCGTCGGCGTCGACGAAGATGTTGGTCGGGACGCCCCGCACCTTGAGCAGGCTCGCCACCTCACCGGACTCGTCGACGAGGACGGTGCCGTCGGCCCCCCACAGGTCGCAGAAGCTCGCGGCCTCCTGGAAGGCGTTCACGCCCTCCCAGACGTTCACCATCACGATCTCCAGGCCCGACCGGCCTGTACGGCGACGCAGGTCCTCGATGACCGGCGCCTCCGCGTTGCACGGGCCTCACCAGCTGGCGAAGAAGTTCAGGATGTACTTCTTCTCGGCCCACTCGCTCTGGTGGCGCAGCTTGCCCGAGCGCAGCTCCGGCAGGGCGAAGTCCGGGAGGCGCGCGCCGACGAGGGGGTGCGGCTCCGCCGCCACCCGCTCGGCGGGCGGGCCCTCGAGGGCGTCCTGCACGATGCTCAAGGTGCCGTCGCCGGCGTTCGCCACGAGGACGACCGTCTGGTCGCTCGGGTGGACGGCGACGCCGCCGGGCGCCGTGCCGACCGGCGTGCGCGCCCACTCTCGCCCGTCGAGGCCGATCACGCTCATGCTGCCGTCGCCCCGGTTGGCGAGGTAGAGGCGGTCGCCGCGGGGGCTGATGGTGATGCCGACCGGTGCGTTCGGCACCGGCAGCTCGGCCAGCTGCTCCCCGGTGACGGCGTCCAGCCGGGCGACGGTGCTGGCGAGCGAGTTGACGACGTAGACCTCGTCGAGCACGGGGTTGACGACGACGGCGCACGGGCCCTCGCCGACCTGGAGGCGCTCGGTCGGCTCGAGGCGGTCGAGGTCGACCACGGTCACCGAGGCGGTGATGAAGTTGACGCAGTAGCCACGGCGCTGCCGCGTGTCGACGGCGACCGCCCCTGCGCCGAGCTCGGCCTCGACGGCGGCCAGGCGCTCCAGGCGGTCGATGTCGATGACGCTCATGGTGGCGCCCATGGTGTCCCCGCAGTAGAGGCGCCGGCCCTCGGGATCGACGCACAGGCCGGCGGGGTAGGAGCCGACCGGCACGGTCGAGACGACCTGCTCGGTGTCGAGGTCGATGACCGAGACCTGGTCGGAGCGGGCGTCGGCGGTGAACAGCCGGCGGCTCACCTCGTCGATGGCGATGTCGATCGGCTCGCCTCCGACCGGGATGGCGCCGACGCGGGTCATGCTCGTCAGGTCGACGACCGCCACGTGGTTCGAGCGCGAGCAGGCCACGTAGGCCCTGTTCGTCCTCGGGTCGACCACGACGCCCTCCGGATCGAGCCCCACCTCGACCTCGCCGAGCACCCGTGTCGCCGCCGGGCCTGCGAAGGCCTCGATCCGGCAGCTCGGCCCCTCTTCGACAAGGGCGTCGATCCGGCAGCTCGGCCCGTCGTCGATGCCGATGACGGGTTCGATCGGCTCCTCGGCGTAGCTCTGACCCTCCGGCTCGGCGCGGGACATCGGCGAAGATCTCCTCCCTGTCAGGTGGCGAGACACGACTGCACACGGCACGCGAGGGCCGGGGGCGACCCCGGCGTGCCGACTACGGCAGGGCACTTCTTACCAGGCGCGGGTGCCGGGAAACGACTTCACCCAGGTGGCGGCGTCAACGACCGCCATGGTGGGTGGCGGCCCCACGACCCCTCGCGGTCAGGTAGGGGTGCGACGAGGACCGTTGGGTACGTGTTAGCAAGCTGGGCCCTCGCGGCCCGCAGGGAACCGTTTCCAGTAAGGAGCAACATCCGATGCCACTCGTCGCCGAGCACATGCTGACCCAGTTGAGGCAGTGGGGGATCCACCGCGTCTACGGCTACCCGGGGGACGGGATCAACGGCTTCCTCGGCGCCTTCGAGGAGGTGGGCGAGGACCCTGTCTTCACCCAGACCCGGCACGAGGAGATGGCGGCCTTCATGGCGTGCGCCCATGCCAAGTTCACGGGCGAGATCGGCGCCTGCATCGCCACCTCCGGCCCGGGGGCGATCCACCTCATCAACGGCCTGTACGACGCCAAGCTCGACCACCAGCCGGTCCTCGCCATCGTCGGCCAGCAAAAGCGCCACTCGGTGGGCGCCCACTACCAGCAGGAGGTGGACCTGCAGGTGCTCTTCAAGGACGTCGGCGGGTTCGTGAGCACCGTGATGGACCAGTACTCCGCCCGCCACGTCCTCGACCGGGCGATCAAGTCGGCGCTCACCGAGCGCCGCCCGGCGATCGTCATCGTCCCCGAGGACGTCCAGGAGGCCACGTACTCCGACCCGCCCCGGATGCACGGGAGCGTCTTCTCGAGCCCGGGCTGGAACCAGCCCCACTGCACGCCCGACACCGGCCTGTTGCGCGAGGCCGCCCGGGTGCTGAACGAGGGTGAGCGGGTGGCCATGCTCATCGGCTCCGGCGCCCGCGAGGCGGCGGCCGAGGTGGCGGAGGTCGCCGAGCTGCTCGGCTGCGGCGTGGCCAAGGCGCTGCTCGGAAAGGACGTGCTGCCGGACACCCTCCCCTTCGTCACGGGCGCCATCGGCCTGCTCGGGACCGAGCCCTCGAACAAGATGATGATGAGCTGCGACACCCTGTTCATGGTCGGGACCTCCTTCCCCTACGCCGAGTGGCTGCCGAAGGAGGGCTCGGCCCGCTGTGTCGAGATCGACATCGACGGCTCGCTCATCGGCGTCCGCTACCCGACCGACGTCGCCCTCGTTGGCGACGCCAAGGACACCCTGAAGGCGCTCATCCCGATGCTCGAGCGCAAGGAGGACCGCGCCTGGCGCGAGCTCATCGAGGGCGAGGTGGCCACCTGGCGACGGGCGCTCGAGGACCGCGCCAACCAGAAGGGCGACCCCATCAACCCCCAGTACGTCTTCTTCGAGCTCAACAAGCGGCTCCCCGAGCACTGCATCTTCACCTCCGACTCGGGCTCGGCGACGAACTGGTTCGCCCGCTACGTCGACATCCGGGCCGGGATGAGGGCGTCGCTGTCGGGGACGCTCGCCACCATGGTGCCGGGCGTCCCCTACGCCATCGGCGCCAAGTTCGCCCACCCCGACCGCCCGGTCATCGCCTTCACCGGCGACGGCGCCTTCTCGATGCTCGGCATGAACGAGCTGCTGACGGTGAAGCGCTACGTCGACGAGCTGTGCTCGAAGAACCCGACGCTGATCTTCACCGTCCTCGTGAACGAGGACCTGAACCAGGTCTCCTACGAGCAGCGCGTCCTCTCGGCCGACCCGAAGAACCCGGCCACCCAGACC
>JAKACF010000283.1 GCA_021821585.1 Actinomycetes bacterium | reverse complement strand
CTGCCGAGCGCCCCGCCCGAGCTGGAGTTCCCCCGGGTCGAGTACGTGGAGGGGCTGGAGAACCCGACGGAGAGCTTCGTGAGCATCGCCGAGTGGCTCGTCCACCTGGGCCTCGGGGACGGCGAGATCGGGGCGGTGCTCGGCGGCAACATCGTGCGGGCGCTCACCGAGATCTGGCCGGACACCGGGGGTGCGGTGTGAGCGACGAGGCGGCGGAGCTGGGGCGCCTGAGCGAGGCGTTCTTCGAGGCGCAGAACCGGGCCGACCCGCTCGGTGCCACCCTGCTCGGGATCGAGGGGTACGACGGGCTGCTCCCCGACCTCACCCGGGAGGGCGCCCGGGGCGACGCGGCGCGCTTCGCGGCGATCGAGGCCGGGCGGGCCCGCCTCGACCCTGCCGCCCTGGACGAGCGGGGGCGGACCAACCTGGCCGTGCTGGAGCGGCTGTGCTGGGGGGCGCGCTCGGATCTCGAGCACGGCCTGTGGGAGGCCAACTGCTCCGCCGAGGGGTACGCCGCCCCGACGTCGATGGTGTTCATGTGCGTGCCCTCGGCGACCGTCAAGGACGGTGCGAGCGCCGACGCCTACCTGACCCGGCTGGCCGGGCTGGCCGGGCTGTTCGAGGCAGCCGGGGCGCGCTTCGCCGAGGCGAGCGCCGAGGGGCGCCGCTCCACCGCCGTGGGGATCCGGCAGGCCCTTGCCCAGCTGGAGGGCCACCTGGCGGCCCCCATCGCCGACGACGTGCTCGCCAACCCGGTCGTGTCGGGGTCGGCCGACGCCGAGCGGGTCCGGTCGGCGGCCCGGCGCGAGGTCGAGTCGAGCGTCCGCCCGGCGATGGCAGGGCTGTGCGACATGCTGCGCGACCGGCTGCTCCCGGGGGCCCGCCCGGACGAGGAGGTGGGGATCGCCCACGTCCCGGGGGGCGAGGCGGGCTACCGGGCGGCCGTCCGCCGCCACACCACCACCACGCGGTCGCCCGAGGAGATCCACGCCGTCGGGCTCGAGCGGCTGGAGGAGCTGTCGGGCGAGTGGTCGTCGCTCGGGCGCGCCGTGCTCGGGACCGGCGACGTGACCGAGGTGCTGGCCCGCCTGCGGGACGACCCCGCCCTGCGCTTCCAGGACGCTGCACAGATCGTGGCGGTGGTCCGGGGCGCCCTCGAGCGGGCCGAGGCGGCTCGGGACCAGTGGTTCCCGCCGTACCGGATTGCCGACTGCGTGATCGAGGAGATCAACCCGATCGAGGCCGGCAACGCCGCGCTCGCCCACTACCGGCCGCCGGCCGACGACGGGTCCCGGCCGGGGGCCCACTGCGTCCTCACGACCGAGCCGGCCGAGCGGTTCACCTACGAGTACGAGGCGCTGGCCTTCCACGAGAGCTCGCCCGGCCACCACCTGCAGATCGCCTCGGCCCAGACCCTGCGCGACCTGCCGCGCTACCGCCGCTTCCTCGACGCCCAGGTGTGCGCCTACGTGGAGGGGTGGGGCCTGTACGCCGAGCGGCTGGCCGACGAGATGGGGCTGTACACCTCCGACCTCGCCCGCCTCGGGATGCTGTCGTTCGAGTCGTTGCGGGCGTGCCGGCTGGTGGTCGACACCGGGATGCACCACCTCGGCTGGTCACGGGCCAAGGCGGCCCAGTTCATGTGGGAGCACACGGCGACGACGCGGGCCAACGTGGACAACGAGATCACCCGCTACATCGGCTGGCCCGGGCAGGCGCTCGCCTACCTGATCGGCTGCCGGGAGATCCGCCGGCTGCGCCGCCTGGCCGAGCAGCGCCTCGGGGCCGGCTTCGACGTGCGGGCGTTCCACGGCACCGTGCTCGGCAGCGGGGCGGTCCCGCTCGAGGTGCTGGAGCAGCTGGTCGAGGCCTGGATCTCGGCGAGCGGGGGCTGAGGGGGCTGCGCCGGCGGTCAGGCCAGGAGGCGCGGCAGGAGGGCCGGCTGGTCGTCGTGCACGCCCATCACGGCGTAGGTGGAGCCGCGCTGGCCGGAGGCGCCCCCGTGGCGGCCGTCGGGGGAGAGGGCGAGGGCGCGTAGCTCGGCGGCGAAGGGGTCCTCGAGGGTGGCTGCCTCGCGGAGCATGCGGGCGCAGGCCTCCCCCGGGTCCTCGCCGGCGGCGAGGCCGTCGACGACCATCTTGGCGCCGGCCAGGCGCATGCTCATCTCGCCACGCCCGGTGCAGGCGGCGCCGCCGTAGCGGAGGTCGCAGTAGTTGCCCGCCCCGCAGATCGCCGAGTCGCCGACGCGTCCGGGGTACTTGAAGGGGTAGCCGCTGGTCGACACGCCGACGCACAGCTCGCCAGCCTCGTCGAGGGCGAGCACGTTGATCGTGCCCCACGGCCCGTCGTGGCGGCGGAAGCGCCGGACGAGCTCGATCGCCGCCAGGCGGTAGCGGTGGTCGCCGTCGGTGGCGGCGGTGCGCTCCCCCTCCACCGACGCCTCGGACCGGTCGAGGGCCTCGAGGAAGATCTGGCGGGCCTCGTCGGTGAGCAGGTCGGCCCGCTCGAACCCGTGCTCGCCGGCGAAGAGCTCGGCCCCGTAGCCGACGAGCAGGCAGTGCTGGGGGAGCCGCTCGAGGACGGCGCGGGCGATCGAGATGGGGTGGCGGAACCCCCGTACGGCACCGACCGCCCCGAAGGCGCGGCTCGAGCCGAGCATCACCGACGCGTCCAGCTCGACCTCGCCGCGGGCGTTCGGCAGGCCGCCCGTCCCGACGTAGTGGTCGGCCCGGTTGTCCTCGCAGGCGGTGAGCGCCGCCTCGACGGCGTCGATGGCGCTGGCGCCCTGGCGCAGCAGCTCGACGGCCCCGGGAAGGCCGATCTCGCTGCGCTCGCTGCCGATGACGAGGGGGGTGCGGGGCACGAAGGCGGTTGCTCCTCGGGAGGTCGCGGTGTCGGGAGGACGGGGGGCGGCAGGTGGGGGGCGGCAGGCCGCTAGCGGCCGGGCTCGGGTCGGGTGAAGCCGAGGGCCGACTCGAGGGCGGCCGCCACGGCGAGGAGCCGGCGGTCGTGCCCGGGAGGGGTGGAGAGCTGGATGCCGACGGGGAGCCCGCCGGCCGTCCAGCCGCAGGGCAGGGAGAGGGCGGGGGCGCCGGTGAGGTTGTAGACGCGGCTGAACCTGCCCTCGGCGTCGCCCTCGGGGGTGTCGATGGGCGGGGTGGTGACCGGGGCGGCGAAGGGGGCGGCGGGGCCGACGACGGCGTCGACGCCGGCGTAGGGGGCGGTGCGTGCCGCCGGGAGCAGGGCGTGGCGGCGCTCGAGGGCGTGCTCGTAGCGGGAGCGGCTGACGGCCGAGCCGGCGCCGAGCAGGCGGAGGGTGTCCGGCCCGTAGCGGTCGGGCTCCCGGTCGACCTGCGAGCGGTGCACCTGCCAGGCCTCGTACAGGACGAGGTCGTCGAAGTAGGGGTCGATGGCGCGCAGGGCCTGGTCGTCCACCTCGACCAGGGTGGCGAGGGAGCCCAGCCGGACGATGGCCGCGGCGAGGACGCCGGCGACCTCGCCGGTGACGGCCGGGTCGGCGAGCTGGCGTTCGAGCACGCCCAGGCGGAGGGGCGCCGGGGCGGTCGGGAGGGGGGGCGCGCCGGTGAGGGCGGCGAGGGCGTGGCCGAGGTGGGCCACGTCGACGGCGAGCAGGCCGACGTGGTCGAGGGAGGGGGCGAGCGGCTGGACCCCGTCGAGGGGCAGCAGGTCGGCCGTGGGCTTCAGGCCGGCGACGCCGCAGTAGTGGGCCGGGAGCCGCACCGAGCCGCCGGTGTCGGTGCCGAGGGCGACCGGGCAGGCGCCGACGGCCACGAGGGCGGCCGAGCCGCCG
>JAKACF010000282.1 GCA_021821585.1 Actinomycetes bacterium | reverse complement strand
ACGTGAGCGGCCTTCTCGACGACCTGCGGACGGTCGTCACCTCCGTCGCCTCCCCCGAAGGCGGCGATGTGGACATCACCGCCGCCGAGCTCCTCGTGTCCGTCGGCCGCGGCATCGGGAGCCAGGCGAACCTGGAGGTCGTCGAGGAGCTGGCCGGGGCCCTCGGAGCGCCTCTCGCCGCCTCGCGGCCGCTCATCGACCAGGGCTGGCTGCCGAAGGCCCGGCAGGTCGGCAAGTCGGGGCTCAGCGTGAAGCCGAAGGTCTATCTGATGTTCGGCATCTCCGGCGCCCCCGAGCACCTCGAGGGCATGCGAGACGCCGAGCTCGTCATCGCCTGCAACACCGACGCCAAGGCACCGATCTTCGACGTGGCCGACTACGGCACGACGGTCGACCTGTTCGACCTCGTCCCAGAGCTCGTGAGCAGGGTGGCGGGCTAGCCCGGCTCGGACGGCGAGAAGGAGGACCGATGATCGTACGCATCGTCGTCGGGGGCACCATCACGGCACTCGCCCTCGCCCTCGCCGGCCACCGCCTCTTCCATCTGGCCCGGCTCGTCCGCTCGGGCGTGCCCGCCCCAAACCGTACGAGCGGGGCCGCCCGCCGCCTCGGCGCCGAGATCGTCGAGGTGATCGGCCAGCGCAAGATCCTGAGACGGCGACAGTCCGGCATCCCGCACGCGCTCGTGTTCTGGGGCTTCCTCGTCCTGCTCTTCACCGTCATCGAGGCCTTCGGCGACGTCCTCGTGAGCCGGCACTTCGCCATCCCCCTCATCGGCCACGCCGCCGCCCTCGGGTTCGTCGAGGACCTGTTCACCCTCGTGGTCCTCGGCGGTGTCGTCGCCTTCAGCGTGATCCGCACCTTCGACTCACCGGCGCGACGGGAGCGGCGCTCGCGCTTCTACGGCTCGCACACCAGGGCCGCATGGCTCGTGCTCGTGATGATCGCCCTCGTCATGGTCACCCTGCTCGGCTACCGCGCTGCCCAGGTGAACACGGGGGACTTCCCCTACGGCAACTGGGCGTTCGCCTCGCACGGGCTCGCCAGCCTGCTCCACCCGCTCGGCCGCGGCGTCAACTCGGTCATCGAGACGACGATGCTGCTCGCCAACGTGGCCGTCATCATGGGCTTCCTCGTCTTCGTCACCTACTCCAAGCACCTGCACATCTTCCTCGCCCCGCTCAACATCGCCTTCTCGCGCCGGCCGCGGGCGCTCGGTGCGCTGGAGCTGCCGGGTGCGACGACGGGCGCCGGGTGCATCGAGCAGCTCAGCTGGAAGCAACTCCTCGACCTCGTCACCTGCACCGAGTGCGGGCGCTGCCAGGCGTCGTGCCCGGCGTGGACGACGAACCGGCCGCTCTCTCCGAAGCTGCTCGTCATGGACCTGCGCGACGAGCTCTTCGCCGCCTCGGGCCGCCTCGTCGGCAAGGACGGCGCCGGACCGCCGACGGCGCTCGTGCCCGACGTCGTCAACGAGGCGACCGTGTGGTCGTGCACGACCTGCGGTTCGTGCGTCGAGCAGTGCCCGGTCGACATCGAGCATGTCGACACGATCGTCCACCTCCGCCGGCGGCTCGTCGAGGAGGGCCGCATGGAGCCGGCCGTCCAGGAGGTCCTCCAGCGGATCGCCCAGCAGGGCAACTCCTTCGGGAAGTCCGACCGCATGCGGGCGCGCTGGACCCGGGATCTCGGCTTTCCGGTGAAGGACGCGCGAAAGGACCCGGTCCGCTACCTGTGGTACGTCGGGGACTTCGCGTCCTTCGACGAGCGCCTCCAGGACCTCTCGCGCAGCCTCGCCCACCTCTTGCGGGGAGCCGACGTCGACTTCGGCCTCCTGTACGAAGGCGAGCGCAACGCCGGTAACGACGTCCGCCGGATCGGAGAGGAGGGGCTGTTCGAGATGCTCGTCGAGCGCAACCTCGCCTCCCTCGGCGAGGCGCGCTTCGAGGAGATCTTCACCACCGACCCCCACACCTTCAACACGCTGCGCAACGAGTACCCGGCCTACGGGCTCGACAAGCCCGTCCTGCACTACAGCCAGCTGCTGGAACGCCTCCTCGCCTCGGGCGACCTCTCGGTCGAGCCTCTCGGCCTCAGGGTGACCTATCACGACCCGTGCTACCTCGGCAGGCACAACCGCATCACCGAGGCTCCCCGGGCCGTCCTCGCGGGGCTCGGCTGCAGCCTCGTCGAGATGCCCCGGCACGGCACCAACACCTTCTGCTGCGGGGCCGGAGGTGGCCGGATATGGATGTCCGACGACCCTGGGCTCGGGGAGCGGCCGAGCGAGAACCGCATCCGCGAGGCGGTGACGCTCGGTGTCGACTACTTCGTCGTCGCCTGCCCGAAGGACTACGTCATGTACTCGGATGCGGTGAAGACGACCGGGAACGAGGAGCGCCTGCAGGTGGTCGACCTCGTCCAGCTCACCGAACGGGCGTTGCGGGTGCCGGCACTCCCCGAACCCGAGACGGTGTGAGGCGGGAGGTGGACTGCCCCTTCTGCGGCACTGAGGCCACGCCTCGCGCCCTGCACTCCCACCTCGAGGCGGTCCATCCCGAGCAGGTTCTCGTCGCGGAGTCGGCGAGGGGCCTCGTCTACAAGGTCACCTGCCCGCTGTGCGGCGCCCACCACGAGCAGCAGGTGAAGGGCCGGGCCGGCACGGCGGCCTTCGCGCTCGAGCATGCCCGCGAGATCCGCCTCGTCGGCTTCGACATGCTCGTCAATCACCTCGTCGCCGAGCACGCCGCCGGCGAGAGCACCGCGGACACGGGCCCGGCTGTCCCCGAGGAGGAGAGATGAGCACCGTCAACCAGTGCGACATTCCCGAGGAGCTCTACTACCTCGTGGAGAAGCACGTCTGGGCCCGGCTCGAGGGCGACACCGTCGTGGTCGGCCTCTCCGACGTCGCCCAGAACCTGGCGAAGACGATCATCTCGGTGTCGCTCAAGGACCCCGGGCGCGTCGTCCGCAAGGGCAAGAGCGTCGCCACGGTCGAGAGCGGGAAGTGGGTCGGCCCTGTCCCCTCCCCCGTGACGGGGGAGATCGTCGAGGTGAACGAGGCCCTCCGTTCGGCCCCGGCGACCCTCAACGCCGACCCGTACGGGTCGGGATGGGTCGCCCGGATCCGCTGCGAGGACTGGCAAGCCGACTCGGCAGACCTGTTGACCGGCCCCGAGGCCGTCGAGGCATACCGTGCCTTCCTCGACGCCGAGGGCATCCGGTGCGGAGAGTAGGCGGGGTTCCGTGGCCATCTGGCAGGGTTGTGCCGTCCCCGAGGAGCTGCTGTACGACCTCGAGCACGACGTCTGGGTCCGCCTCGAAGACGACGAGGCGGTGCTCGGCATGACCGACGTCGCCCAGACGCGATGTGGACGACTCGTCCAGGTCAGCTGGAAGCGGCCCGGGGCACGGCTCACGCGGGGACGGCCGGCCTGTGTGATCGAGAGCGCCAAGTGGGTCGGGCCCTTCGTCTCGCCCCTCAGCGGCGAGCTCACCGCCACCAACGAGGGCCGCTTCGCCGAGGACGTCGCCATCGCCAATCGCGACCCCTACGGGGCCGGCTGGCTCGTCCGGCTGAGACCGAACGACCTCGCCGGGGAAGGCGAGCGGCTCGCCGACGGCGCCGCCGCCTTCGAGCACTACCGCCAGCTCATCGACGAGCACGACGTCAGGTGCTTCCGATGCGCCGACTGAGCGGCCCCGGGCCTCGGTCAGCGACTCTTGACACCTATCTGTTGAATTGCGAATCTTGCAATGCAGTGACGCGGTTCCGGCAGTCGAGCGCCGCGAGCGGCGACGAGACGGAGCCACGTCGAACCCAGGGGA
>JAKACF010000281.1 GCA_021821585.1 Actinomycetes bacterium | reverse complement strand
CGCGGGAGGGTTTGAAAGCCGTCCCACTCCCTCCGCTCGGCAGGCTCTCGGATCATCCAGCGCCTGGACCTTGACGCGGAACCGTCAGGTATATCACCCTGATATAGGTGACAAGCATGCCGCAACCAGACGGTCGATCCCAAGCTGAGAGGCGGCTCAGGGAAGCCCAGGCTGAGTACGAGCACGCGCGTGCAGACGACTATGTCGCGAGAGAGATCCGTGATACCGCCATGGTCGAGGCTCACCGCGCCGGCTTGTCCTCGAGAGAGATCGGAAGTCTCGTCGGCGGGCTCGATCAGCCCAATGTCGTTCGCGCACGACGGCGCGCGATCACGCGGAGAGAAGTCATGCCGGATGGCTTGCTCTCCCCAACAGAGGCACTTCGACTCTCGAGTCTCAGCGCTACGGAGTTCATCACTGCGGTCCGCACTGGCCGCATCAGATCGGTGGAGGTGTACCGAGGCGTCTACGCCTTCCGCCCCGAAGAGGTTCGCGCTCTCTCCACGACCGCCACGTGACCGATGGCCGTCCGGTCTGTTTCGCACTGGACGAGATCGCCGACGTCGTGACCGACCTCACGCATATCGCGGAGGACCTCAGGACCCACTCGACCGAGGACGTGAACGCTCGACTCATCGACTTGGTCGCCGATCAGCTGCTGCGACGCGCCGCCTTCGGAGCCGAGTAGGACTCCTCGGGAGGGCGAAGTGTGGCTGGCGCGCCCGCAGAACCGGTGGCTCCTCGTCAACTTGCAGGATGGCCGTCACCGCTGCAGGAGGGGATGAAAGCCGTCCCAGGCTCTCCGGCGTTGTCGAATCTGCAACGACAGCCCTGGTGGTGAGGTGCACCCGGTGTCCGCTCGATCGGGCGCCGGATGTTGCTCATTCAAACCCTGCCCCGGGTTGACTCCTGTCTACCCCCTCTTGCCGCTCTGTCTAGGTAGGGGTAGACTGACTGAGTGAAGGAGATGGCGAAGGCCGACCTGGGGCGGCTCCTTCGTCGATACGGAGTCGTCAAGGTGAGAGAAACGGGCAACCACGAGGTGTGGCGGATGGGCAGCTGCCAAACCGCTGTGCCGAAGCACCGCACGATCGCGCCGGGCACACTTCGCAAGATCAGAGACCACCTGGCGCCCTGTCTTGGAGAGGACTGGCTGGAGCGATGAGCACGAAGCGACGCGAGAAGATCTACCGAGCCACCGTCGAGCGCGAGCCCGGCTGGTGGGTCATCACCGTCCCCGAGCTCGATCTCGTCACCCAGGCGCGGCGCATTCGTGACATCCAGCCAATGGCGACTGATCTCGTGGCGGCGTGGCTCGATGCGGATCCTGCTGACATTCGCGTCGAGGTCGAGGACTTCACGCCTCCGGCCGCAGTCCGTGACCAGATGGACCGTGCGAAGCGACTTCTGGGCCAGGCAACGCGGGAACAGCAGGAGGCGGGGCGCCTCGCGAGTGACGCCGTGAGCGTCCTTGTGGACGAGCTCGGGTTGACGCTCCGCGACGCTGCCCAGCTCCTCGGGATCTCGCATCAGAGGGTGGCCCAGCTACACCAGCGCGGTCGCGGCGCTGGGTGAGCTCTCGCCGCACGGAGCCGCCGATGACGAGAGATCCGGGCGCGGGTGCCGGTCGGCTGGGCCGTTCTCCGTAGCCTTGTCGTGGTGCTGCCGAGAAACACCCTGGTCACTCCGTCCCCTGGTACGTCGCGACCGGGCGCGGCAGACTCGCGCGCGTGAGCCTCCGCTCCACGACCTCGGAACCTGCCGAGCTCGTGCTCGACGCCGTTCCCGACGCCCCGACCGCCGCCCGGCACTACGTGCGGGACGCGCTAGCCGACTTGTCGCCGGACACGCTCGAGGCGGCACAGCTGATCGTCACCGAGCTGGTTGCGAACGCCTACCTCCACGGCGCCCCGCCGATCGTCGTGCGCCTCGCCCGCTCGGGTGGGCGGGTCCGTCTCGAGGTCGCCGACGCCGGCCACCTCCTCCCCCTCCGGGCGCGGCCCTCCCCGGAGTCGACGACCGGGCGCGGCCTGGCCCTCGTCGCTCAGCTGTCGTCGGCCTGGGGAGTCGATCCGGGTGCGAGCGGCGGCAAGGTGGTGTGGGTGGAGCTCGGCGAGGGCTCGAACGGCGAGCCGTTCCCGAACGACCCCCGGCTGGAGGTGCCGTCCGAGCTGAGCACACTCGTCCGGGACGAGTCGGTCCCGCGCTACGTCGTCCGTCTCGGTGCGGTTCCCACCGAGCTCCTCATCGAGGCGAAGGCCCACATGGACAACGTGGTCCGGGAGCTGCTCCTCATGCAGGCGGCCCAGTCCATCACGGGCGTGGAGCTCCCGGCACCGATGGCGGAGCTCGCCTCGGTCGCCACCAGGGAGTTCGTCGAGGCCCGTGCCGAGATCAAGCGCCAGGCACTGGCGGCCGCCGAGCGGGGAGAGTCGGTCACCGAGCTCGAGCTCCACCTTCCGATCGCCGCCGCCGGCGCCGGCGAACGGTACCTCGCCGCCCTCGACCAGGCCGACCGGTACGCGAGGGCGGCGCGGTTGCTCACGCTGGCTCCGCCGCACTCCCACCGGCTGTTTCGTGAGTGGTACGTGCGCGCGCTCGTCGAACAGCTGCGGGCAGCGGCGACGGGACGACCGACGCCGGCGCCGCGCCCGTTCCCCCAGCTCCTCGCCGAGGAGGCCGACCGTCTGTCGGTGCTGCAGGTCGTCTGGCACCGACTGCAGCTGCTCCAGAAGGTGACGGCCGAGCTGACCGGCACGCGCTCGGTGCAGGAGATGGCCGAGGTGGTGACCCGGGCCGCCGGGCAGCACCCCGGCGTCGTCTCGTCACGCGTCTACGTCCTCACGGGGGAACACACCCTGCGCTCCCTCGCCTTCTCCGGCGAGCCCTTCGAGGAACGCTGCTACGAGGAGTTCCTCCTCGGCGACGACCTGCCGGCGGCCGTGGTCGCCCGGACCGGCGTCCCCGAGTCGCTCCGGTCGCTCGGGGAGATCTACGAGCGCTTCCCCGCCCTCGACGGCTACTACCCCGACGAGCGCAGCCTGCACGTCGTCCCCCTCGTCGTGGAGGGCCGTGTCATCGGCGTCTTCTCGCTCACCTTCGTCGGTG
The DNA here is from genome assembly GCA_021821585.1 of Actinomycetes bacterium. Lineage (GTDB taxonomy): Bacteria > Actinomycetota > Acidimicrobiia > Acidimicrobiales > Bog-793 > JAKACF01. The sequence goes on along the minus strand of JAKACF010000281.1, from coordinate 725 downwards.
GCGAGATCAACGACGACGCCCAGGTCGCCTTCGTCCACGCCGTCGGCAACGTGCTGTCCCACGCGCTCGGCCGAGCCCGCGCCGCCGAACGGACAGAGACCGAGCGGAAGCGGCGCCTCATGCTGCTCACGGCCCAGCTGGATGTGCTGACGGGAATCGTCGGCGGTCAGCCCCTCGTCGACGCCCTGGGCTCCCTGCTCTCCGCAGTCGAGGGGGTCTCCGCCGACGGCGTACTGGCCTCGGTCCTCCTCCTCTCCGAGGACGGCCTGCACCTGCAGCACGGATCCGCCCCGAGCATCCCCGGCTTCTACAACACCGCGATCGACGGAGTCGCCATCGGGCCGGCGGTCGGCTCCTGCGGGACTGCCGCCTACCGGCGCGAGCGCGTCATCGTCGAGGACATCGCGACCGACGCCCTCTGGGCCGACTACCGGGAGCTGGCTGCGTCCGCCGGCCTCCGGGCGTGCTGGTCGACCCCGATCTTCGGTTCCCGGGGCCAGCTGCTCGGGACCTTCGCCATGTACTACCGGCAGCCCCAGCGCCCCGCTTCCGCCGACCTCGCCCTCGTCGACGTGCTGGTCCGCACCGTCGGGACGGCCATCGAGCGCTCGCGGGCCGACCAGGCGCGCGAGCAGGCGATCGCCGCCGAACGGGAGGCCGCCCTCGTCCTCCAGGAGAGCCTCGTCCCGGCGGTCCCCTCGTCCCTCGGTCCGGTCGCCGTCGAG
>JAKACF010000280.1 GCA_021821585.1 Actinomycetes bacterium | reverse complement strand
CGGCCGTCGAAGACGACGTCGACGGCGCGCTCGCCCCCTCCGTGCCCTCCCGTCACGACGACGAGGCCGGGCGTGAGCTCGCCGATACGCCTGGCGAGCTCACGGGCGTCCTCGAGGCCCCGGGCGGCGGCCCCGGCGAGGACGCCGGCCTCGGGAAGGTTGGGCGTCGTCACGACGGCGTGGGCCAGCAGGCGGCGCCGGTAGGCCGAGACGGCCTCGTCGGAGGCGAGCTGGGCGCCGGTGGAGGCGACCATGACCGGGTCGACGACGAGGCGGGGCAGGCGGCCGGCCGCCGCCAGGTCGGCGACGGCCTCGACGATGGCGGCCTCGGCGAGCATCCCCGTCTTCACGGCCGCCACCGGGAGGTCGTCGAGGACGGTGAGCACCTGCTCCACGACCATCTCCGGCGGGAGCGCCTGGACCGAGCGGACCTCGGTGGTGCTCTGGGCCGTCACGGCGGTGACGGCGGTGGTCCCGAAGACCCCGAGGGCGGCGAAGGTGCGCAGGTCGGCCTGCAGGCCCGCCCCCCCGCCGGAGTCGGAGCCGGCGATCGTCATGGCGACGGGCGGGTTCGCCGTCACCTGAGCGCAGCCTCGAGCTCGTCGAGGAGGCGGCCGACCACGGCTGCCGGGTCGGGCGCCCGCATCACGGTGCCCATGACAGCCACGCCGGCGGCACCCGCCGTCATGCACGAGCGGGCGTTGGCTTCCTCCACGCCGCCGAGGGCGAGGACCGGCAGCGGCAGCCCGTCGAGGACCTCGGGACCGAGGGCCGGTCCGTAGCCGGGCTTGGACGCGCTGTCGAAGATCGGCGAGAGGGTGGCGTAGTCGCACCCCTCCCGGGCGGCCGCCTCGACCTCGGCCCGGCTGTGGCAGGAACGGCCTACGAGCGGCGGGCGGGACGGGGGGAAGGGGTCGCCGGCGGCGAGGTGGAGGCCGTCGGCGGGAAGGCTGCCGTCCGAAGCGACGAGGAGGAGGCCGCCGACCTCGGCGAGGAGACGGCCGAGCGCAGCCGCCAGTCCGGCGCGCTCGGGACGGGGGAGGTGCTTCTCGCGCACAAGGACCGCCCGCGCCCCTCCCGCGAGCGCCGCGGCGACCACCTCGACGAGGGGGCGCCCGCCGGTGGCGGCGCCGTCGGTGAGCACGAGCAGCGGCGGGGAGAACGGCGCCCGGTTCACAGCTCGGGCAGGCCGACCGGCGTCGTGCTCGCCTCGGCGTAGAGGCGCTTCGGGATCCGGCCGGCGAGGTGGGCGAGGCGGCCGGCCCGGACGGCGAGCCCCATGGCCTCGGCCATGGCGCCGGGGTGGCGGGCGCGGGTGACCGCCGAGGCGACGAGGACGGCGTCGCAGCCGAGCTCCATGGCCACCGCCGCGTCCGAGGCCGTGCCGATGCCGGCGTCGAGGACGACCGGGACCGTCGCCTGCTCGAGGATGATGGCGAGGTTGTAGGGGTTGCGGATGCCCATCCCGCTCCCGATGGGGGCGCCGAGGGGCATGACGGCGGCGCAGCCGACCTCGGCCAGGCGGAGGGCCGTCACCGGGTCGTCGTTGGTGTAGGCGAGGACGACGAAGCCCTTCTCGACGAGGGTCCCGGCCGCCTCGAGCAGCTCGACGGGGTCCGGGAGCAGCATCCGGTCGTCGGCGACCACTTCGAGCTTCACCCAGTCCGTCTCGAAGGCCTCCCGGGCCGCTTCGGCCGTCAGCACCGCCTCGCGGGCCGTCCGGCAGCCCGCCGTGTTGGGGAGCACCCCGACGCCGGCGCGCTCGCAGACGTCGAGGACCGACCCGGGCACGCCCGGGGTCACCCGGCGCAGCGCGACGGTCACGAGCTCGGTGCCGGAGGCAGTGATCGCCTCCTCGAGGGCGCTCATGCTCGGTGCGCCACCGGTTCCGAGGATGAGGCGGGAGCCGAACTCCCGCTCGGCGATGCGAAGGGGCGCGTCGCCCTCCCGCGCCGTGTCGGGCCGCTCGCCGGTGCTCAGCATCCGCCCTGCACCGCCTGGAGCACCTCGACGGCGTCGCCCTCGGCGAGCTTCGTCTCGGCCCAGTGGCTGCGCGGCACGACCGAGGAGTTGACTGCCACGGCGACGCCGCGCCGCCCGCAGCCGAGCTCCTCGACGAGCGCCTCGATCGTGGCGGGCTCCTCGAGGTGCCGGGCGGCGCCGTTCACGCTGAGCTCGATCATGTGAACCTCCCGAGGGTGAACGAGGCGGCCTCTCTCGGGAGGCCGCTGCCGAAGAGGGCGCCGACGAGGGCGTCCCCGGTGACCGGCGCGAGGAGTACCCCGTTTCGGTGATGCCCTGTCGCGAGCAGGAGGCCGTCCACCGGAGTCGGGCCGAGTACCGGCGCGTTGTCCGGCGTGCCCGGGCGGCTCGCCGCCAGGCACTCGGCGACCGACAGCTCGCTCAGGGCGGGCAGGAGGTCGATCGCGGCCCGGAGCAGGTCGAGGACGGCGCCCGCCCGCACCCCGGTGTCGAAGCCCGCCTCCTGCATCGTCGCACCGACGACCACCTCCCCGTCCGCACGGGGCACGACGTAGACGAACTGGCCCCGGACGCTGGCGCGGACGGTGAGCGAGGGGCGAAGGCCGAACGGCGCGGCGGCGAGGCGGAGGATCTCGCCCTTCACCGGGCGGATCGGCGGCACGGCCTCCTTCGGGAGGCCGTCGAGCAGGGCCGCCCGGGCCCCGCTGGCGAGCACCACCGTCGCCGCCTCGAGCTCCGTGCCGTCCTCGAGCTCGATGCCCTCGACCGAGTGGGCGCCGGGCTCGCCGGTGGTCCGCAGCCGGCGGACGGCGGAGGTGACGAGGCGGCCGCCCCGACGCGAGAGGGCGCGCACGAGGGCGCCCACCACCCGCCGCGGGTCGACCTGCCAGTCGCCGACCACGAGCAGCCCGCCCCGGATACTCGGAGCGAGGAGCGGCTCGATCTGCCGGCAGCGCCGGGCCGAGCACACCTCGCTCTCGAGGCCGAGCAGGCGGTGCACGGCGGCGAGCTCGTCGAGAGCCCGGCGGTCGTCGTCGTCGAAGGCGACCTGCAGGGTCCCCTCCCGGCGAAAGCCGAGGTCGTCCGGTGTGCAGTCGGCGTCGGCCGACAGCTCGTCGGCGAAGGTCGGCCAGCGGCGGACCGACTCGAGGCCGAGGCGCGTGAGGGGCGCCTCGGCCGCGCTCGCCTCGCCGATCGGGGCGAGCATCCCGGCGGCCGCCCACGAGGAGCCCCGGCCGGGGGCGGGGTCGCAGACGGTGACCTCCGCACCGGCCGCGGCCAGCCGCCAGCCGACGGTGAGCCCGATGATGCCGCCGCCGACGACGACGACCCGGCGAGGGGTCACGCCGCCGCCCCGCTGAGGGCGCGGACGAGCTCGCCGGCAGCCTTGCCGGGGTCGGCCGCGCCGTAGACGGCGTCCACCACCGCCACACCGTGGGCGCCGGCCTCGAGCAGCTGGCCCACGGTCTCGAGCGTCACCCCGCCGATCGCGATCACCGGGACGGTGACGGCGGCGGCCACCGCCGCCACGCCGGCCGGGCCGATGGGGGCCGGGAGCCCTTGCTTGGTCGTGGTGGCGAAGGCCGGGCCGACGCCGAGGTAGGAGGCACCGGCGGCCACCGCCGCCACGCCCGACGCCGCGTCGCGGGCGGTCGCGCCGATGAGGAGCCTCGGGCCGGCGATCCTGCGAGCAGCCGCCACCGGGAGGTCGTCGGCGCCGAGGTGGACGCCGTGCGCGCCGGCGGCGAGGGCGACGTCGAGGCGGTCGTCGACGACGCAGCTCGCGCCGTAGGGAGCGCACAGCCCGAGGACGGTCTCGACGAGGGCGAGGACCTCACGGTCCCCCCGCTCCTTCGCCCG
>JAKACF010000279.1 GCA_021821585.1 Actinomycetes bacterium | reverse complement strand
CCTGCGAGGCGCCGGGCCCCGCCCGACAGCGCCGCCAGCTCGGCCGCCAGGGCCGCCTCGGGAGCCGGCTGCAGGTTGGCGGGGTTGCCGTCGTACCAGCCGCCGTAGAGGCGCCAGATGTTGCGGACCACGAACTCCGGCTCGTCGTAGACCGGCTTCAGGTAGGGCCGGTCCATGAGGTGGGCGGGGGGCACGACGCCGTGCAGCAGGTCGTCGAGGCGGGCGCCGGCGTTCATCAGGTCGAGGGACTGGGAGACGAGCGACTCGAGCAGCTCGGCGGTCTCCGAGAGCGCCCGGCGGACGCGGGCCGCCCCGAGGACGGGGAAGCCGTGGCCGGGGAGCATGAGCTCGACGTCGAGGGTCGCCATCTCCCGCAGCGCCCGCGCCCACTCGAGCGGGTAGCGCTGGACCTTCTGGGGGTTGCCGGCGTTCGGGGAGCACCAGATGAACAGGTCGCCCGGGCACAGCACCTTGCGGCCCGGCACGTAGGTCCAGGTGTGGTCGTCGGTCTCCCCCCGGGCGTGGTGGAGCTCGAACCGCTCCCCGCCGACGTCGAGCTCCAGCCGGTCGCGGTAGGTGCGGTCCGGGTAGCGGTACTCGGTCGGCCACTCGAGCGAGGGGACCTGGAACTGGCGGCGGTTGACCGCCGCGTTGTAGCCGGCGGTCATCTTGTAGCGGTCGAAGCGGGCCGGGAGGGCCTCGTGGGCGACGACCACCGGGGCCGGCCAGCCCGCCTCGGCCGCCTCGGACTCGAAGACCGTCACGCCGAAGACGTGGTCGATGTGGCCGTGGGAGAAGACGGCCGTGTTGAGCCGCCCGGTGTCCCATGCCCGGACGGCGGCGTGGATGGCACGGGCGGCGAGCTCGTGGCCGGTGTCGACGAGGACGAGCCCGTCGTCGGTGGAGAAGGCGGACACCCGGGCGAAGGAGGCGACGTAGGCGGTCCTCGGGGCGACCTCGCTGAGGCCGCCGTTCACCGCCAGCGGGTGGGCCGAGGAGACCTCGGTCTCGCCGGTCCAGAGGCGGTCGGCCAGTTCGAGGATGTCGTCCACCCGACTGACACTAGGTCACCTCGCCCCGGTGCGACAGGCGCTGGGCGGGCCGGCCCCGGACGGGCCTCTCAGCGGCGGACGGTCCGGCGCCTCGCTCTGGCGGCCACCACCCCGGCACGCCGGGCGGCCTGCTCCAGGCCGGCCTCGACGGCCCGGGCCTCGATCACCCGGCCCCCCGCCGGGCGGAGGACGCGGTGGTCGGTGGCGACGGCGTCGCGAAGGACGATCACCGCCACGGCGACCGCGATGGCCGAGGCGAACGGGTCGAGGTGCACGCCGAGCCGCCAGGCGATGAGGGGCGAGAGGACCAGCGCCAGACCGACGAGGCCGTCCGCCACGCGGTGGGCGAGGCGGGGCAGACGCTTCAGGACGCCGCCCGGCGCGTCGGTGAGGAGCACCGCCAGGGCGAGGTAGGCGCCCGCCGCGTCGAGGATGTAGTAGTCAGCGCCGTGTCCGTGGACCCCGGCGACGAGGAGGCCGAGCGCGAGGACCCCGTCGACGGCGGCATGGGCCAGCCAGCCCATCCGCCGGCGGCCAGCCGGCGCGCCGGAACGGGTCAGCCGGCGCTCGCGTCCCTCGGGGCCGCCTCAGGCGCGCTGGCCGGCGGGACGGCCGGCGAGCTCGCCGGAGGGATGGCCGAGCCCTTCGCCTCGGCGTTGCCCTCCTCGAGGCCCCTCTTGAACTCGTGCGAGGCGCTCCCGAGGCCGCGTGCGAGCTTCGGAAGCTTGCTCCCGCCGAAGAGGAGCACGATGACACCCACGACGATGACGATGATGAGATCAGGCCCGAAAATTTCCGCGGTGATCACGTGTCCTCCTTTCCTGGGGACCTCCCCACTGTACTGCAGACCACATCGGATCCCACCACGGCGGGTGCCGGCCGCCTCCTAGGCGCCCTGCCAGCTCGGCGGCCGCTTCTCGGCGAAGGCGGTGGCGCCCTCGATGGCGTCCTTGCTCGTGAAGACGGGCCCCGTCAGCTCGGCGTTCATCTTCCAGGCCTCGTCCTCGGTGAGGTCCCGGGCCCGGCGCATGACCTCCTTCGAGGCCCGGACGGCGAGGGGCGCGTTCTCGCAGATCTTCTCGGCGAGGGCGAGGGCCTCCGAGACGACCTCCGCGGCGGGGACGACCCGGTTCACGAGCCCGAACTGGCGCGCCTGCTCGGCGCCGATGGGCTCGCCGGTGAGGGCGAGCTCGAGCGCCACGTTGCGGGGGACCACCTTCTCGAGGCGGATGAGGCCACCTCCGGCGGCCGCGAGGCCCCGCTTCACCTCCGGGATGCCGAAGACGGCGTGGTCGGCGGCCACGACGAGGTCGCAGGCCAGCACGAGCTCGCAGCCCCCGGCGAGAGCGGCGCCGTTCACGGCCGCGATGAGGGGCTTGGGGAACTTGCGGGCGGCGAGGCCGGCGAAGCCGTTCTTCGAGCCGATGATGTCGGCCGCCTGGCCGGTGGCGAAGGCCTTCAGGTCCATGCCGGCACAGAAGGCGCGGTCCCCCGTGCCGGTCAGCACGACGGCCCACACCTCCCGGTCCTCGGTGAGCTCGTCGAAGATGGCGTCGAGCGCCTTGGTGGTCGGCCCGTCGATGGCGTTGCGGGCGGCCTCCCTGTTCAACCGGACGAGCTCGACGCGCCCGTGGCGCTCTCGGACGACGGGTGCCTCGGCGGCGCTGGTGGTGTCGGTCATGGTCCCTCCTTGGCTGTCGACAGTATTGGGCTCCCGAGGCCGGCGCCCACACGGTAGGTGGGCGGCCGTCCGGGGGCGACCTCCACCTCGAGCCCGACGAGCGGCCGGTCGGCACCGGCTTCGGCGACCTCGGCCAGCGCCTCCGGCAGGACGGCCGCCGCCAGCCGGCTCCCGTCGGGGAGCCGGACGAGGGCCGGGGCGGCGAGGGGGACGGCGCCCCGGTCGTAGAGCACGGTGGACGCCTCGACGAGTCCGCGCACCGGCTCGACGAGCCCGGCGGTCACCGGCACCTCCGGGCCCGGCGCCGCCGGCTCGGGGGCCGAGAAGCCAAAAGGCGGCGGCGCGGCGCCGTAGAGGCCGACCGAGTGCTTGGTGAGGTACCAGCCGACGCCGGTGACGAGGCCGAGGCCCTCGCCGTCGCGCCGCAGCAGCTCGCACATGGTGGCGATCGAGTGGCCGACGTAGTTGCTGCCGGGGCCGCCGAAGTAGGGCAGGCCTCCGGTGACCGTGAGCCGGCGGCGGTCGTCGAGCGCGACGCCGAGCTCGGCCGCCGCGACGGCGACGGCGCTCGGGAAGCAGGAGTAGAGGTCGAGGCGGCTCAGGTCGTCCGGTCCGACGCCGGCGGCGGAGAGCACGGCCCGGAAGGCCGACCCGAGGGCGGGCGCCGCCGCCAGGTCGGGCCGGGCGATCGGGTACCAGACCTCCTCGGCGTCGGCCCCTGCCCAGACGAAGACGGCCTCGTCCTCCCGCCCGAGCGCCCGGGCGAGCGCGAGCGAGGTGACGACGAGGGCCGAGCCCTGGGCGGAGCCGAGGAAGGCGGTCATCGCCTTGGTGTACGGCTCGGCGACCAGTCGGTTGGAGGCCGAGGGGGTGGCGATCTCCCCGGCGGTGAGCGGCTGGCGGAACCAGGCGTAGGGGTGGCCGGCGGCCACGGCGCTGAAGCCCTCGAGGAGCCGGCCGATCTCGCCCCGCTGCTCGGCGTTGGTGCGCCCGGCTCTGGCGGCGAGCACGCTCTCGAACAGCGGGTAGACGAACACCGGGACGACGAGGCCGGCGGACCGCTCCTCCCCGGACAGGTCCTGGCGCTCGGTCCCGACGACGGCGTCGGCTCC
>JAKACF010000278.1 GCA_021821585.1 Actinomycetes bacterium | reverse complement strand
CAGCAGGTCGTAGGAGAAGTGCTCGACCGCGCGGGTCCTCGCCGCCTCGCCGAACGCGCGGCGCAACGAGGGGTCGTCGAGGAGGGGCTCGAGCGCCGCCGCCACCTCGCGCTCGTCGCCCGGGTCGGAGACGACGAACCCGGTCTCGCCGTCCTGCACCGCCTCGGCCGAGCCGCCGCTCCTGCCGGCCACCTGGGGGACTCCGCAGGCGGCGGCCTCGAGGAAGACGATGCCGAACCCCTCCTGCTCGAGGCCGAGCCAGCGGTCCCTGCAGCACATGGCGAACACGTCGGCGGCGCCGTAGGCGAGGGGGAGATCCCCCTCCGAGAGCCGGCCGAGCCAGTGGACCTGCACCCCGGCGAGACGGGCGACCGTCCGCAGCCGGCGCTCGTCCCGGCCGGCGCCGCCGATCGCCAGCACGAGATCGGGCCGGGTGCGCTGGAGGCGGGCGACCGCCCGGATGAGCACGTCCATCCCCTTTCTCGGCACAAGGCGGCTCACGCTGAGCAGCACGAGTGCGTCGAGGGGGAGCCCCAGGCGACGCCTGGCCGCGGCGCGGGCCGGCTCGCCGAGGGGGGAGAAGCGCTCGGCGTCGACCCCGGGGGGGATCTCGGTGACGGGGGGCAGCCGGCCCCTGCCGGCGCGGCGCGCCTCGGCGGCCGGGTACCCGCCCGCCGCCACGATCCACGAGGCGGAGGTGAGCACGCGGCCGAGGGCGCGGCGCGAGACGGGCAGCCTGCCGGGCACCGTGATCTCGGCACCGTGGGCGACGACGGCGTAGCCGGTGGACAGGCGCTCGCCGACGAGGCCGAGGGGGAGCGCCGGGTCGAGCACGACGAGCCCGCTGCCGGTCTCTGCCACCAGCCGGTCGATCCTCCTCGCCATCTCGGCAGTCGGGAGCAGCAGCGAGCGGCCGCTGCGCACCACCGCGAAGGGCTGTCCGGAGTCGAAGGCCTCGGCACCGTCGTGGGCGGTCGTGAGCACGGTCGCCGTCCCCGGCGGGAGCCGGCGCCACAGCTCGTAGAGGTACGACTGGATGCCACCGTGCTTGGGCGGGAAGTCATTGGTGACGAGCAGGTGCGGCACGGTCGGGAACGTTAGACATGCCGCCGGGAGCGACGCCGGGCGACGCGCCCGGGCCGAGGTGCACCTCCCGCCCTCCTTCGCCACGCCCTCCGGCCACGGGAGTCACACCCCCGCGTCACCATGGACGTCGTGGCGAGCCTCGCCCGACAGAGGAGGACACCGATGGCGACGGACCCGATCTCGATCAGCTGCGACGACTGCTCGCTCCAGGCGACCGGAGCTTGCGAGGACTGTCTCGTCTCGTTCCTGCTCGGGCCGGACGACCGGGCAGAGGCCGTCATCGTCGACGTGGTGGAGGCGAGAGCGATGAAGATGCTGGAGCGGGCAGGTCTCCTGCCGAGCATCCGCTTCGAGCGCCGCGTCGGCTGACGCGGGCTCAGGAGCCGTCCGTCTCCGCCACCACGGCGGCCTCGAGCTCCTCCACCGCCCTCGAGCTGGCGCACCAGCGACAGGAGACGTCCTCCACCGACTCCTCGAGCACCGCCTCCTCCTCGACGACGAGCTCCCCGGCGAGCGTGAAGTGGTGGTAGCTCCGCGTCCTCCTCGTCGCCACGACGTCGAAACGGGTGAGGTTCCCGCACGCTCTGCATCGGTACCGGGTCGCCATCGCCTCACGGTACCGTCTCGCCGTGTCAGTCAACGGATCCATTCGTTCCTCGGTCTCACCGCGCCTGCGTGCGATCTGGGACCTGTCGCTCTCGGAGATGCGCGAGTACGCAGGCATCCACGACTACGACGGCGAGGTGCTCGACCTCTCCCCCGCCGGGGTCCGGGCGGCGCTCGACCGGCTGGCACCCGCCGGTGCCGCCCCCCACCCGGATCCCCACGACGAGGCGCACCTGCTCGCCGCCGAGGCAGGGCTGAGAGCCGAGTACGACCTCGCCGAAGTGCACCGCTGGAACCCGCTCGTCCACATCGACAACCTCGACCTCGCCTGCTACGAGCGGGAGTACGCCCCGACAGAGGAGCGGACCGCCGCCCGGGAGCGGCACCTGTCGAGGTGGCCGGAGGCAGTCGAGGCCTCGCTGAGCTCGCTCGACCGCACGCCGGCACCCGTCGCGGCCGCCCTGCTCGGCGGGGCCCGTGGGCTCGCCGTCGGCGTCGAGGACGCGCCGGCGCTGGCGGCGCACGCGCGCCTCGTCGCCCGGCTGGAGCATGCAGCGGGCAGCGGCGGCCCGGACTGCTCCCTCGGCAGCGACGTGCTCGCCCGCCTCCTCGGCGACCCCGAGGGCATGCCGGTCGACCTCGGCCGCCTCGAGGAGCGTGCCGACTCGGAGCGGCGCCGCCTGAGAGAGCGTCTCGCCGAGGACTGCGACCGCTACCGGAGCGGCGCCACGCCGGCGGAGCTCGTCCCCGAGCTGCTGGCGGACCATCCCGACGACGAGGGCATCCAGGAGGAGGCGCGCCGTCTCATCGGGGAGGTGACCGCCTTCACCCTCGAGCGGGACCTCATCCCCGACCCGGGCGGCGAGTGCCGGGTGGGCGCCGCCCCCGAGTCGCGGCGCTGGGCCATGGCGATGATGTCGCCGGGAGGTGCCTACGAGGCCGAGGCGCCGGCGTGGTACTACGTGAACCCGCCGGAGCCGACCTGGGACGAGCAGGCCAAGCGCGACTGGCGTCAGGTCTTCAGCGCGACGACGTTGCCGACGATCAGCGCCCACGAGGTGACACCGGGCCACTTCGCCCACCACCGCCTCCTCATCCGCCTCGCCCGCTCGGACGTCCGCCGTTCCCTCTCCTCCTCGGCCTTCGTCGAGGGATGGGCGCACTACGCCGAGGAGCTGCTGGTCGAGGAGGGCTTCCGGCGGGACGACCCTCGCTTCGCCATCGGCGTCTGGCTGGAGGCCCTGCTCCGGGTCACCCGCCTCGCCTGCTCGCTCGGCATCCACCGCGAGTCGATGAGCCTCGAGGAGGCGACTCGGCGCTTCGAGCAGGACGCCTTCCTGCGCGGTCCCGCCGCCCTCGCCGAGGCGAACCGCGGCACCTACGATCCGACCTACGGCCGCTACACCTGGGGCAAGCTCGAGATCCGGGCGCTACGCGACGAGGCGATGGGAACCTGGGGCACCCGGTACTCCCACCGGCGCTTCCACGAGGCCCTGCTCTCGCTCGGTTCCCCGCCGCTCGGCACCATCGGCGACGCCGTCGGAAACGTCTCCTGACGCTCAGTCGAGCGCGACCGTGGCCGAGCCGACCACCTTCTGCTCGCCGTCGGCGTTGGCGAGCGAGCAGTCGAGGTCGACGAGGCGGCGGCCCCCCTCCTCCCGCTTGCCCGCGACCACCACGCGGGTGACGAGCGTCTCGCCCGGCCAGGTCTGGCGCGAGAAGCGCACCGAGTACCGGACGAGGCTGCCGGGGCCGGCCCAGCCGGTGACGGCGGTGCCGAGGAGACCCATCGAGAACATCCCGTGGCCGAAGACCGACGGCTGGCCCGCCGCCGTGGCGAGCACCTCGTCGTGGTGCATCGGGTTGAAGTCCCCGGAGGCACCCGCGTAGGCCACGAGGTCCGTCCGGGTGAGGACGTGGCGGACCACGGGAACCTCGTCGCCGACCTCCACGTCGTCGAAGGCCGGGCGGGCCCTCATGGCTCGAGCCGCCCCCGCTCGGCGTCGGCGACGAGCTCGGTGAACATCTCATAACGGCGGGCGGCCGGCTCGACCCAGGCCTCGTCGGGCTCCACCCGTTGGCCGACCCCGGCCCAGCGAGTGGCACCGTCGAGGCTCTGCTCGAGCCCGGCGGCCATCCTCGCCACGTAGGCGGCGCCGAGGGC
>JAKACF010000277.1 GCA_021821585.1 Actinomycetes bacterium | reverse complement strand
GGGGGCCTCGGCCCGGCCGCCATTCCCTCCGCCACCCTGACCGCCGCCTCGACGACGACCTCCTCGTCGGTCGGTCCTGTCCTGTACCAGGGACAGGGCTTCGACACCTGCCAGGCGCCGACCGAGAAGCAGATGGCCGTCTGGCGGACGTACTCGCCCTTCGATGCGGTCGGTGTCTACATCGGCGGGGTCAACGCCGCCTGCACGAACGTGACGGCAACCTGGATCGCCGACGAGTCGAACGCCGGCTGGCACATCTTCCCGCTCTACGTGGGCCTCCAGTCGCCGTGCGCCTTCCAGAGCGGCATGGCCTCGCTCTCCTGGAACCCGACGACCGCCCTCGGCCAGGGCAAGACCGACGCGAAGGACGCCATCAGCGACGCCGAGAGCCTCGGGATCCCGGCCGGGGCGACGATCGACTACGACATGGAGGCCTGGAACACGAGCAAGACCGACTGCAACGCGGCGACGCTCGACTTCATCACGGGCTGGACCGAGGCGCTGCACGCCGCCGGCTACGGATCGGCCATGTACGGGTCGCTGCTCTCGGGCGTCTCCTCACCGGGCGCCCAGACGCTCGCCGACTCCGGCTCCAAGGGCTGCCCCGACGTCATCTACTTCGCCTACTGGAACGGCAAGGCCACGACCCAGACGAGCTACCTCCCCTCGAGCGACTGGGCCGACCACCAGCGGATGAAGCAGTACCAGGGCGACGTCACCCTCACCTACGGTCCGTCCACGGACCGGGTCCAGATCAACGTCGACGAGGACTATCTCGACGCTCCGACGATCGGGGACCCGCAGCCGACGGTCACCTCGCTCTCGCCGGCGAGCGCGCCCGTCGGAAACACCGTCACCGTGGCAGGGACGAACTTCGTCCCGGGTCAGACGACGGTCACCTTCGGGACCGTCGTCTCGACGAAGGTGAACGTCCTCTCACCCGACGAGCTCACCGCTCTCGTGCCGCCGGAGGCGCCGGCGACGGTCCCGGTGACGGTGACGACGCCGGGCGGGACGAGCCCGGCGGCGCCGGCGAGCACGACCACCGCTGCGCCCGCGGTCGGCCTCACCATCGTCCCCTTCGTCTCGACCGCCCTCGAGTCCTCCGGCGGGTACCTGCTCGCCTCCTCGCTCGGCAACATCGAGAACTTCCATGCGCGCTTCGAGGGGTCGGCTGCCACGCGGACCCTCACGGCCCCGGTCGTCGGCGTCGCCGCCACCTCGACCGGCTACCTGCTCGCCAGTGCCAAGGGGAACGTCTTCACGTTCCACACTCCCTGGTACGGGTCGACGGCGAACAAGACGCTCCCCGCCCCGGTCGTCGGGATCGCCGCCACCTCGACCGGCTACCTCCTCGTCACCTCGAAGGGCAACGTCTACAACTTCCACACTCCCTGGTACGGGTCGACGGCGCGGAGGACGCTCCCCGCCCCGGTCGTCGGCATCGCCGCCACCTCGACCGGCTACCTCCTCGTCACCTCGAAGGGCAACGTCTACAACTTCCACACGTCCTGGTACGGGTCGATGGTGCACAAGATCCTCCCCGCGCCGGTCGTCGGCATCGCCGCCAGCGCGAGCGGCTACCTCCTCGCCACCTCGCGAGGGAACATCTACAACTTCAACACGCCCTTCGACGGCTCGCTCTCACGCCGCAGCATCCCGTCGCCCATCATGGGGATCGCCACCGACTCCGGCGGTTACCTCCTCGCCTCGGCGCGGGGCGACGTCTACACCTTCACGACCCCGTTCTACGGCTCGCCGGCCACGAAGTAGCCGTCGGGGCGCCTCGGCGCCCTCAGGCAGCCACCTCGGCCTCGGCCTCGCTTGCATCCGCACCGAGCTCCTCCTCGATCTCCTCGAGCGACCGGCCCTTGGTCTCGGGGACCTTCCAGATGGTGAAGCCGAGCGCGCACAGGGCGAAGAACCCGAAGAACCAGAAGGTGCCGTCGTTCCCGATCGCCTTGGTCATCGTGAGGAAGAAGTAGGAGACGAGGAAGTTGAACAGCCAGTTGGCCATCGTCGAGACGGCCATCGCCTTCGAGCGGATGCCGAGGGGATACAGCTCCGAGATCATCAACCAGAACACCGGGCCGAGGCTGATCTCGAACCCCGCCAGGAAGCCGAGGACGCTCGCCAGGCCGATCCACGCCTGGGCGTGCTGGAAGCTCGAGGCGGTCGAGAAGTACCAGCCGAGCGCCGCCAGCGAGGCGATCATGACGACGGCACCGGCGACCAGCAGCCTCCGGCGTCCGATGACGTCGAGGAGGAGGGCGGCGACGCCGGCGAAGACGAAGTTGACGATGCCGAGGCTGATCGCCTCGTAGACGGCGACGTTGGTGGAGTGCCCCATGAACTTGAGGATCGTGGCGCCGAAGTAGATGACGGCGTTGATCCCGACGAGCTGCTGGAGGATGGCGAGCCCCACTCCGACGACGAGGAAGGGGCGGAGGCGCGGGCTGACGAGCAGGGACAGGCGGGCCCGCTTCTGGGCACCGGCCACCTTCTCGATCTCCCCGATCTCGTCGTCGACGTCGGACTCCGGCCGGAGGCGGCCGAGGACCTCGCGCGCCTCGTCCTTCCTGTCGTGCTGGACGAGCCACCGCGGCGTGTGGGGGACGACGACCATGGCGACGGCGAGTGCGAGGCCCGGGATCGCCTCGACGCCGAACATCCAGCGCCAGTTGTCCGAAAACCCGCTGAGGCCGTAGTCGGACAGGTAGGCGACGAGGATCCCGAGGGTGATCATCACCTGGTTGAGGGCCGTCATCCCACCCCGGAGCCGCTTCGGCGACTGCTCGGAGATGTACATGGGCGCCACGAACGACGCCGTGCCGACAGCCAGGCCGAGCACGAACCGGGCGGCGCAGAGGAACTCGACGTTCGGGGCGAAGGCCGAGCCGAGCGCGGCGACCGTGAAGATGCAGCCGCCGACGAACTTGGTCCACTTCCGGCTGATCGCATCCGCCAGGTAGCCGGCGAGCGCGGCGCCGCAGACCGCGCCGAGCAGCAGCGACCCGACGACCCAGGACTCCCCGAACGAGCCGATGCCGAGCGCCTTGGAGAAGTAGGGCTCGGCGCTCCCGACGACCCCTGTGTCGAAACCGAACAGCAGCCCGCCGAGCGCCGCCAGGAGCGCGATCCACGCCGTGCGCCGGTTCTCCGGGCGAGCGAGCTCTCTCACGAAACCGATCATCGTGTTCCTTTCCCGCCGGAACGTTGTCCCGTTGGCCCTTCTGCCGGGTACACGTACGCTACCCAGCGGTTCCGGGACCTAACCGGGGAGGGCGTCCCCGGAGCCGGTCGGCCCGTCAAGGCGAGCTCGCGGCCGCCGGCAGGCGGGCGGGCCGCTCGCGTCGTGCGCCCTTGCCCGTCGTTTCCCGGGTGGGCTCGGGGGTACGCGCGTCCTCGTGAAGACCGCACGCGAGATCATGACTGCGGCTCCCGAGCACGTCGCGATGTCGCGACCACGCTGGCCCAGGTGGCGCGGCTCCTGGCGGCCGGTGACATGGGACTCCTGCCGGTGTGCAACGCCGAGGGGCGCCTCGAGGGAGTCGGCACCGACCGCGGCATCGCCGTGAAGGCGGTGGTGAAGGGCAAGGACCCGTCCACCACCACCGTCGGCGAGCTCGCCGACCAGGAGGAGGTCGTCACGATCGGCGCCGACGACAGCGTCGAGGAGGCGATCGAGACGATGAAGCGCCACCAGGTGAGGCGCCTCCCCGCCATCGACGGCCACAAGCTCGTCAGCATGGTGAGCCAGGCGGACGTCGCCCGCTCGATCCCCGCCGGTCGCGTCGGCGAGCTCGTCGGGGCGATCAGCGGCGGCTGAGCCGTGGCGACGCCCGCCCAGCGATCCGCCGCCCGGCGCAATG
>JAKACF010000276.1 GCA_021821585.1 Actinomycetes bacterium | reverse complement strand
GGGCGCAGCGTCCCGTAGTGTTTGCCGGGCATGCTCCCCTACACGAGCGAGCCGTTCACCGACGACGAGCGCGACGTCCTGCGCCGCTACGTCACGAACCTCGACGGTCCGGTGTTCGCGCTCGTCAACCTCCCCGAGGTCGTGAAGGGCGCGCTGTTCGCCCGCTACTCGCGCTCACCGAAGAGCCTCCGGCGGCTGTTCCTCGACGAGTTCGTCGGCGAGCTCGACACCTCGGGCGACGCCGGTGTCGACGCGACCATCGGGCTGCGGCGCGCCGAGCAGCTCTACGACCGCGTCTTCGGCGACTACGGCGACGACTCGGTCGCCCAGCTCGGCGGCGTCCACCTCGCCTGCGAGCAGTCCTCCAACGCCCTTACGAAGGTCCTCGAGTGGGGACGCCTCATGTCCTACCTCGAGCAGTCCACCCGCTACATCACCTACGACGCCCGGCTGCCGAGCGGCCACTACCGGTACTACCGCGACCCGGCCATCCTCGACTCGCCCCTCGGCGCCCGCTACGTGGGCGAGATGGACCGCATGTTCGACACCTACAGCGAGCTGCTGCCGGCGCTCCAGGAGCACCTGATGCGGCGCCACCCCGAGGACCGGTCGGGCGTGTCGGCGATCGCCTACCGCCAGTCCGTGCGGGCCCGCGCCCTCGACGCCCTGCGCGGGCTGCTGCCGGCAGGGTCCCTCTCGAACGTCGGCGTGTACGGGTCGGGGCAGGGCTACGAGCAGCTGCTCCTACGCATGGCCGTCCACCCGCTCCCCGAGGTGCGCGCCTACGGCGAGCTCGTCGAGGCCGAGCTGCAGAAGGTGATCCCCTCGTTCCTTTCCCGGCTGCACCGCCCTGATCGAGGTGGGGCGTGGCGCAGCTACCTCGACGGCCAGCGCGCCGCCACGGCCGCCTTCGTGCACGAGCTGTTCGCCGGCCAGTCGGCCGCCCCGGTGCCGCCCGGTCGCGGCGAGCCGAGCGTACGCCTCGTCGACCACGACCCGGACGGCGAGGAGAAGGTGCTCGTGGCCGCATGCTTCGCGGCGACCGACCTCCCCGAGGAGCGCATCGCCGCCCTCGTCGCCCGCCTTCCTCCCGACGAGCGGGCGCAGCTGCTCGCCGCCTACGTCGGCGACCGCCAGAACCGGCGCCACAAGCCCGGGCGCGCCTTCGAGCGGACCGCCTACCGCTTCGAGATCGTGTCCGACTACGGCGCCTTCCGCGACCTGCAACGCCACCGCATGCTCACCGTCGAGTGGCAGCCGCTCGGTGTCGACCTCGGCTGGTCGGTGCCGGAGCTCGTCGAGGAGGCCGGCCTGGCAGCGCCGTACGGCGCCTCGCTCGAGCGCTCCGCCGCCCTCCACGTGGCGCTCGCCGAGCGCTTCCCCGAGCAGGCCGTCTACGCCATCGCCCTCGGGTTCCAGCTCCGCTACAACCTGCAGCTGAACGCCCGCGAGGCGATGCACGTCTGCGAGCTCCGCAGCGGCCCGCAGGGGCACCCCGCCTACCGGGCGATCGCCCAGGAGATGCACCGCCAGATCGGCGACGTGGCCGGCCACCGCGCCCTTGCGGCTGCGATGGGCTTCGTCGACCACTCCACCGTCGAGCTCGGCCGCCTCGAGGCAGAGGAACGTCTCGCCCGCACCGCCGACGCTTCCTGACCAGCTCCTTCTCCGGCGCCCCGTCCGGCGGATGGCTCGGGCGGCGCGTGCCGTATAGTGACCGCGCTCGCAGCGACGGCGCGCCACGACAGGCGGCTCGCGATCCTGGGCGAGCGTCGCAGCGGGACGTGTACGAGCCGACCACGAGGGGCCTATGGCGAGCGAAATGGACGAGGGGGTCGAGGACGACCTCGACGAGAGCGACCTCGAGGAGCTGAGCGAGGACGAGCTCGAGGAGGAGGACGACCTCGGCGACGACGAGGACGACGAGCTCTCCGACGAGGACACCGCCGAAGAGGCCGAGGTGGCCGACAAGGACGGTGACGACACCGGTCGCGCCAAGCCGGCCGGGCGCCGTGCCGCTGCCGAAGGCGACGACCCCGGTGAGGAGGACGACGACGAGGAGGAGGACGACGACGTCGAGGCAAGCCTCGACGTCATCTTGAAGGAGCGCCTCGTCGTCGAGGACGACGAGGAGGAGGACGACGAGGACGAGGCCGTCGAGCTCGACGACCGGGGTGACGGCACCGGCAGGGTGCTGCCCAAGCAGCCCGGCGAGTTCGTCTGCCAGTCCTGCTTCCTCGTGAAGAGCGAGACCCAGCTCGCCGACCACACGCGGATGCTCTGCCGTGACTGCGTCTGAGGCCGCCCGGTGAGCCGGCAGCCCCGGTCGCTCTTCGACGAGCTCCTGGAGCTCGCCGTCTACGTGCCGGCCGGTCTCGCCTCGAAGGTGCTCGAGCAGGTCCCCGACCTCGCCGAGGCCGGGAGGCGGCGCGTCGGCGGGCAGGTCGACCAGGCCCGGGTCATCGGCCGCTTCGCCGTGGGGCTGGCCCGCTCCCAGGCGCGCCGCACCTTCGGCTCCGGCAGTCGCCCCTCGCCGAGGGCACGTCCGAGCGAGCCGGAGGGGCGTGCCGAGCCGGAGCGGCGTGCCGAGCCGGAGGGGCGGGCCGGTTCGGCGGGGCGGGCGGAGCCGGCATCGGCCCCACCGTCCAGCAGCACACGGGCCGGCGCCGCGCCGGCGGGAAGTGCCGGTTCGGCGGGCGGGCGGGTCAGGGAAGCTTCGAAGCCGCGCCCGGCGAGCGAGGGGAGCAGGGCCACCGCACCTGGCAGTGGCGGCGACCCACCCGCCCCTCCTCAGGCCATCGCGGACTACGACGCCCTCGCCGCCTCGCAGGTGGTTCCCCGTCTCCAGGGGCTCGATCGGGAGGAGCTCGCCGCCGTCGAGGCCTACGAGGCCGCGACGCGCCGGCGGCGTACGATCCTGAACCGGACTGCCCAGCTCCTGCGAGCGCTCGACGAGCGCTGATCCGGTCGTGCCGCTTTCGGCGCCGCAGCTCCGAACCGCCCGCCCGATCGACCGGACGGCCCTGCGGTCGCTGCACGCCGCTGCGCACGCCGAGCTGTCGGAGCACCGCGGTGGCGCACGGCTTGCCGCCTACCTTCCCGAGCCCGACGAGCTCGGCGCAGGACCGGACGGGCCAGCGGCGACACTCCGGTGCGTCCTCGTGGGCCTCCTCGACGGTGAGGTCGTCGGCACCGCCAGCGCCTCGTGCAACCACCCGCCCGGTCCCGCCGGCGTCGCCACCCTCGACCTGCTCTTCGTCGACCGGGCCGCTCGCCGGCGCGGCGTCGGGTCCCTGCTCCTCAGCGGCGTCCGCAGCTGGGCCCGCGACCGTGGCTGCGGTGGGATCGACGCAGCCGCTCTGCCCGGTGACCGGGCGACGAAGTCGCTGTTCGAGGCCGCCGGCATGCGTGCCCGGCTCCTCATCCTCCACGGCGACCTGTAGACCGACAGGCGACCCCAGCTAGACGCCCGGCTTAGACGCCCGCCTCGTCCTCCTGCGGCGCCACCTCGAGGGCCGGCTCCCCGCGATCCTGCGGCGCCACCTCGAGGGCCGGCTCCCCGCGATCCTGCGGCTCGGCCTCGAGGGCCGGCTCCGCATCTTCCTGTGGCGCCACTGCGGCGGAAGGCTCCGTGCGATCCTGCGACTCGGCCTCCAAGCCCGTCTCGACGGCGGGTGTCGTCGCCGCGGCGGCCTCGGGTGCCGGGGCCTCGGGGACCGGGGCCTCGGATACGGGTGCGTCGGATACGGGTGCCTCGGAGGCTGGAGCCTCGGTCACCCCCGTTGCGGCGTGCCCGGCCCCCGGGGCGTCGAGCGCCGGAGCTTCGATCTCGGCCGGGGCGGGCGCCTGGTCGTCACCGGGTGCGCGCACCGCGTCG
>JAKACF010000275.1 GCA_021821585.1 Actinomycetes bacterium | reverse complement strand
GCTCGGCCGAGGCGGTCGCGCGGGAGCCGGACCGGCTCGTGGCGAACCATCCCCCCCTCCCCCGCCACTTCCGCCTGCACCAGTGTAAAAAGGGGGGCGACCCAGTCACAGGCCGTCAGCTCCTCCTCGCCAACGACGACGTGCGCCTCTCCTACGCCGTCGCCACCGAGACGAGCCCGCTCACGCGCAACGCGGTGGGCGACGAGCTCGTCTACGTGGAGTCGGGCCGAGCGAGGCTCGAGACCGTCTTCGGCGCCCTCAAGATCGGCCAGGGCGACTACGTCGTCATCCCCACCTCGACGACGCACCGCTTCGTGATCGAGGACGGGGCGGGCGAGCCGCTCCGCCTCCTCGTCGCAGAAGCCCGCGGGCACGTGAGCGTCCCCGACCGATACCTCTCCTCCCGCGGCCAGCTGAAGGAGGGTGCGCCCTTCTCCGAGCGGGACATCCGCGGCCCGGACGGCCCCCTCTTCGTCGAGGGAGAGGACGTCGAGGTGCTCGTGCGCAACAGGGCGGGCCTCACCCGCTACGTCTATGCCCACCATCCCTTCGACGTCGTCGGCTGGGACGGGTGCCTGTACCCCTGGGCGCTCTCGATCCACGACTTCGAGCCGATCGTCGGCCGCCTCCACCAGCCGCCGCCGGTCCACCAGACCTTCGCCGGGCCGAACTTCGTCGTCTGCTCGTTCGTGCCCCGGCTGTTCGACTTCGATCCGGACGCCATCCCCGTCCCCTACAACCACGCCAACGTCGACTCCGACGAGGTGCTCTTCTACTGCGGGGGGGACTTCATGAGCCGGGCCGGATCGGGGATCGGGCAGGGCTCGGTCTCCCTTCATCCCTCGGGGTTCATCCACGGGCCGCAGCCGGGAAGCGTCGAAGCGGCCATCGGCAAGCCGGGGACCGAGGAGCTGGCAGTCATGATCGACACCTTCCGGCCCCTCGAGCTCGCCCGGGCGGCCCTCGACGTCGAGGACGATGCCTACCCCTGGACCTGGGCCCGGCGGCCCTGAGGTCGCCGGTGATGACGGAGTCCCGGCTGGGCGCCGGAGCGCCGTCGTCGCCACGGCTCACGCTCGGTCCTGAGCAGCCTCCACGCACCTCATGGCGGATCGGCCTCAGCGCCGTCGTCTCCGCCTGTTCTGCACCGTCGACTCGGCCGCCCTCGACATGCGGGCGCGAGAGAAGATGCTCGGCGCCGCCCGGATGCTCGAGATGGCCGAGTTGCGCCAGCCCTGGCCCCGCCCCCACCTCGACGCCAGCCCGCCGCTCGGTCTCGCCCGGCCACGGGCGCACCTCGAGGGCCTCCCGGCGCACATGACCTTCGTCGACAGGCTCGGCCCGGTCTCCGAGCTCCCGTCGCCTCCCTTCGTCGGGGTCCCCCCTCAGTCCGACGGGGCGAGCAGACGGCCGTGAGGCTCTCCGGCCGGGCGCGCTCGATCGTCGGCGAGAGCGCCCGGTTGAACCTCGACCAGGCGACCCTGCCCGGCGCGCTCCGCTGCACGGCAGGCGCCCTCGTCCCCCTCGTCGTCGGCCTGGCGACCGGCGCGGTCGCCGACGGCGTCTACGGGTCGATCGGGGCACTGTGTGCCGGCTTCGCCTCCTTCCAGGGTGCCTACCGGCGGAGGGTCCTCATCACCTTCGCTGTCGGCGTGGGCATGGCCGCCGCCACGATCTCCGGGGGGCTGGCGGGACGAGCCGACTGGGCGGCCATCGTGGCGGTGGCCGTCTGGTCGCTCATCGCCGGGATGATGACCGCGTTCGGGCAGCCAGCCCTCGTCGTCGGCCTGCAGTGGGGAGTGGCCGTCATCATCGTCAACGCCTTCCCGATGACGGCCTCGCAGGCGCTCGACTACGGGGGGATGATCCTCGCCGGCGCCCTCGTCCAGAGCCTCCTCGTCGTCGTCACCTGGCCCTTGCGCTCCTACGCGGCCGAGCGCGGCGCCGTGGCGGCCCTGTACCGGGACCTCGCCTCCTACGCCGAGTCGGTGACCCGCGGCGTCGAGGCCGGCCTCCCGTCGACCGCCATCGACGACGCCCGCGCCGTCCTGCGCGACCCCCAGCCGCTCGGCCGGGCGGCCCAGCTCGTGGCCTTCCAGGCGCTCGTCGACGAGGCCGCGCGGTCGCGGATCGCCCTGGCTGCCCTCTCGAGCATGCGGCGCTCGCTCCAACGCGGCGGGAGCGAGCTCCTCGAGATCGACTCCTTCCTCCTCGCCTGCGCCTCGGTGCTGCGGTCGGTCGCCACGGCCGTCCTCGCCGACATGGAGCCGTCGGGGACAGCCTCGCTCGGGAGGCTCGCCTCCGAGCGCCCGCCACCGCAGGCGCACGGTGCGACGCCGTGGCAGGTGCGCGAGACGACCGCCCTCATGGACGCCCTGGCCGGCCAGCTCCGCGGGATGGTGCGGACGGCCTCTGTGAGCGCCGACGGCAAAGGGGCGGACGACAACGGTCGGCACGCTCTCCCCCGCCGGCGCCGCAACGGGCTCCCTGACGCCGTCCTCACGCTTCGGGCCAACCTCTCGTGGCAGTCGGCCGTCTTCCGCCACGCGGTGCGCCTCAGCGCCGTGCTCACGCTCGGGATGATCCTCTACCGAGTGACCGGCCTGGCGCACGGCTACTGGATCTCGCTGACGGCCCTCCTCGTGCTCCGCCAGGACTTCACCACGACCGCCGTACGCGGGATCAGCCGGGTGGCCGGAACGGTGCTCGGGGCGCTCGTCGCCACCCTCCTCGTCGTCGCGATCCGTCCGGACCAGACGGGCCTGGCCGTCCTGTTCGCCCTCTCGGCCTTCTCCGCCTTCGTCACCGTCCGTGTGAACTACGCCCTGTTCTCGGTCTTTGTGACCGCCTATGTGGTCTTCCTCCTCGCCTTCGCCGCCGAGCCAGCGGTCTCGACAGCGGGCGCCCGGCTCGTGGCGACGCTCGTCGGAGGAGCGCTCGCCATCGGGGCCTATCTCGCCTGGCCGACGTGGGAGTCGCGCCTGGCGGCCCCGCAGCTCGCCCGGCTCGTCGACGCCCAGGCCGACTACGCCGAGGCGCTCCTCGCCTGCTTCAGCGAGCCGGCGAGCGCCCGGCGACGCTCACTCGACGAGATGCGGTCGGCGGTGAGGCGGGCCCGGTCGAACGCGGAGCTCTCCCTCGCGAGGATGGCGAGCGAGCCGGCCCGGTCACGGCGCGACGCCCCGCTCGACCTCGACAGGGCCGGCGGCATCGCCGCCGCCGCCCGACGCTCGTCACTCAGCCTGCTCACCCTGCACGCCCGCCTCCCCGGGACGACGGACCCCCCCTTTCCCGCCGTCAGCCGCTTCGCCCGGCAGCTCGTCGCCCGGATGCGCCGCGAGGCGGCCCAGCTTCGCGACCTCGTCCGGCGCTCGGCGGTCAGCGAGTCGCCCGAGGCGCTCTTCGCCCTCGGCGGGCGCTCGGCGGCGGCTCCCGAGACGCAACTCGACCACCTCGGGCGCGAGCTGCGGGAGGCGCACAACGAGCTCGTCGCCGATCTCGCCGGCGTCGGTGGGCGGGACCCGGTCGAGCTCCAGCTCCTCACGACCGAGACCGACGAGCTCGTCGACGCCGTCAACTCGATCTCGAGGCTCGTGGCCGCTCAGGCTGAGTGAGCGGCGGCCCAGGCGGCGAGCCCGCCCGCGTCCTTGGTGTTGACGACGCGGTCGGGGGCGATGCCGGCCTCGACCGCCTGCTCGCATCCGAGCCCGAGCCACTCGAGCTGGCCGGGGGCGTGGGCGTCGGTGTCGATGCTGACAAGACAGCCGGCTGCCACCGCCCGGTCGAGGAGCTCTGGCGGCGGGTCCCGCCGCTCGGGACGCGAGTTGATCTCCACGGCCGTCCCGGTACGGGCGCAGGCGTCGAAGACCGCTGCGGCGTCGAAGGTGGAAGGGGGCCGGCC
>JAKACF010000274.1 GCA_021821585.1 Actinomycetes bacterium | reverse complement strand
CGCCTGACGATGGAGCGCTACCTCGAGCGGCGGGCCCGGCTGTCGGGCACCGGCGACCTCCCCCGCAGCCTGGACGACATCCTCGCCCACATCCAGAAGACGCCCGAGGAGCGCCTCGACGTCTTCGGCGCCGAGCTCATCGCGGCCGGGGCGGAGACGGCGGGGGCGGACCCGGCTCGCTACGAGCAGGCGAGGGAGGACAATTGGCGCCGCTCGCGCACCGACGGCCTCGACCGGCTCTTCGCCGAGGTCGACGTCGTCGCCACCCCGGCCACGACCCCCGCCTGGCTGATCGACCACGTCATCGGCGACGCCCACGTCGGCGCCGGGTGGTCGCCGCCCGCCGTCGCCGGCTACCCCTCGGCCACGCTGCCGGTGGGCGCCATCGGAGGCCTCCCGGTCGGGATCGCCCTCTGGGGCCCGCCGTGGTCGGAGGCCCTCCTGTTGAGGGTGATGTTCGCCCTCGAGAAGTCCCTCGGGGCGGCGGTGACGAGCCCGGTGCCCTCCTTCGCCCCGAGCGTCAGCCTGCGCGCCTGAGCGCGCCGCTCCTCAGGAGGAGGCGAGCTGGCGGACGACGTAGCGGAGGATCCCGCCGTGGCGGAGGTAGTCCGCCTCGCTCGGGGTGTCGATCCTGAGCTTCACGCCGAAGTGCCGCCCGTCGGCCGAGACGGTGAGCTCCCGTCCGACGAGATCGGGTCCCTCGACGCCGGCCACGCCGGTGATCGCGAAGGTCTCCTCGCCGGTCAGCCCGAGCGAGGCGACCGAGTCGCCCTCGAGGAACTGGAGCGGAAGGACGCCCATGCCGATCAGGTTCGAGCGGTGGATGCGCTCGAAGCTCTCGGCGAGGACGGCCCGGATGCCGAGCAGGGCCGGCCCCTTGGCCGCCCAGTCCCGGGAGGAGCCCGAGCCGTACTCCTTGCCGGCGAGGACCACGAGAGGGACGCCCTCCTCGCCGTAGCGCTCGGCCGCCTCGTAGATCGTCATCTCCCCGCCGTCGGGGAGGTGCCGGGTGACCCCGCCCTCGGTGCCGGGAGCGAGCCGGTTCCGGATCCGGATGTTGGCGAAGGTGCCGCGGATCATGACCTCGTGGTTGCCGCGGCGCGAGCCGTAGGAGTTGAACTGCTCGACCGGCACGTCCTCGCCGCGCAGCCACCGCCCGGCCGGGCTGTCGGCCTTGATGGAGCCGGCCGGGGAGATGTGGTCGGTCGTGATGCTGTCGCCGAGGACGGCGACCGCCCGGGCTCCGGCGATGTCGGTGAGCGGGGAGGGCTCTGCCTCCATGGCGTCGAAGAACGGCGGCTTGCGGACGTAGGTCGAGGAGCCGTCCCAGGCGTACCGGTCGCCGCCCGGCACCTCGAGGTTCCGCCAGCGCTCGTCACCCGAGAAGACGTCGGCGTAGTCGCGGCCGAACATCTCCGAGCCGACGTTCGCCGCCACCGCCTCGGCCACCTCGTGCATCGAGGGCCAGATGTCGCGGAGGTACACCGGCTCCCCGTCCGAGCCCGTCCCGAGCGGGTCGTTCATGATGTCGACCGACATCGACCCGGCCAGGGCGTAGGCGACGACGAGGGGCGGCGAGGCGAGGTAGTTCATCCGGACGTCGGGGTGGATGCGTCCCTCGAAGTTGCGGTTGCCGGACAGGACGGCGGCGGCTGCCAGCCCGTGGTCGTTGATGGCGGCCGAGATCTCCGGGAGCAGCGGGCCCGAGTTGCCGATGCAGGTCGTGCAGCCGAAGCCGACGAGCTCGAAGCCGAGGGCGTCGAGGGGCTCCTGCAGGCCGGCGCGCTCGAAGTAGTCGATGGCGACCCGGGAGCCCGGGGCCAGGGAGGTCTTCACCCACGGCTTGGTGGAGAGCCCCTTCTCGACGGCCTTCTTCGCGAGCAGCCCGGCCGCCAGCATCACCTGCGGGTTGGAGGTGTTGGTGCAGCTCGTGATGGCGGCGATGACCACGTGCCCGTGGTCGAGCTCGAACTCGGTGCCGTCGGCGAGGCGGACCGGGACCGGGCTCCCGGTCGAGGAGCCGGCCGGGAGCGACGAGGGCAGGACCTCCTGGAAGCGCCGGCTGGCCTCGCGAAGCGGGACGCGGTCCTGCGGGCGCGCCGGGCCAGCCAGGCTCGGCTCGACGCTCGCCAGGTCGAGCTCGAGGTGCTCGTCGTAGTTCGGCCTCGCCTCGGGGTCGTGCCAGAGGCCCTGGGTCTTGGCGTAGGCCTCGACCAGGCGGCGCAGCTCGGGCGGGCGCCCGGTCAGCTCGAGGTAGCGGAGCGTCTCGGAGTCGACCGGGAAGATCGTGACCGTCGAGCCGTACTCGGGCGACATGTTGCCGATGGTCGCCCGGTTCTCGAGCGGCACGCTCGCCACGCCAGGCCCGTAGCACTCGACGAACTTGCCGACGACGCCGTGGCGCCGCAGCAGCTCGGCGATCGTGAGGACGAGGTCGGTCGCCGTCGTGCCCTCGGGGAGGTCGCCGTCGAGGCGGAGCCCGACGACGGGCGGGACGAGCATCGAGATGGGCTGGCCGAGCATGGCCGCCTCGGCCTCGATGCCGCCGACTCCCCAGGCGAGGATGCCGAGGCCGTTCACCATCGGGGTGTGCGAGTCCGTGCCGACGAGGCTGTCGGGGTAGGCACGCCCCTCCTTGTCGTTGAAGACGACCCGGCTCAGGAACTCGAGGTTGACCTGGTGGCAGATGCCGGTACCGGGAGGGACGACGCGGAAGTCGCTGAAGGCCTGCTGGCCCCAGCGCAGGAACCGGTAGCGCTCGGCGTTGCGCTCGTACTCGTGGGCCGTGTTGATCTGGAGGGCGTCCTTGCGGCCGTAGACGTCGGCGACGACGGAGTGGTCGATGACGAGGTCGACCGGGATCTTCGGGTTGACCCGGTCCGGCTTCCCGCCGAGCTCCTCGACGGCGTCCCGCATGGCGGCGAGGTCGACAACGCAGGGCACCCCGGTGAAGTCCTGCAGGAGGATCCGCGCCGGCGAGAAGGCGATCTCCTGCTCGACGCGGGCGCCCGAGGCGGCCCGGGAGCGGGCGAGGGTCTCGATGTGGCCCCCCTCGACGTGTCGCCCGTCCTCGTTGCGGAGCAGGTTCTCGAGCAGCAGCTTGATCGAGTAGGGGACTGTCTCAAGGTCGCAGAGCGCCGAGAGCGAGTCGAGCCGCCGGATCTCGTAGTGGTCGTCCCCCACCTCGAGCACCGAACGGGAGCCGAAGCTGTCCATCGTGTCGGTCCGTGTCATCACCCGGAGGCTACCGGCTCGCCCTACCAGGCTGTCGAGCGCCCGGAGCTGGCCTTTTGGCCATCCCGGCGTCGTTAGGTTTGGCCTATGGCCGACTTCCTGACCGACGTGCAGACACTGCGTGAGAGGGCGCGGCGCGAGATGGACAAGGGCCCGATCACCGAGTCCTACGGCGCCGACCGTGAGCGGGTGATCGAGGTCCTGAACCAGGTGCTCGCCACCGAGCTCGTCTGCGTGCTCCGCTACAAGCGCCACCACTACATGGCAAAGGGGCTCTCCTCCGGCCCGATCGCCGACGAGTTCCTCCAGCACGCCACCGAGGAGCAGGGGCACGCCGACATGGTGGCCGAGCGCATCACCCAGCTCCAGGGCGAGCCCGACTTCGACCCCGCCACCCTCACCGCGCGCAGCCACGCCGAGTACAAGGTGGGGGACGGGCTCGTCGACATGATCAGGGAGGACCTCGTCGCCGAGCGGGTGGCAATCGCCTCCTACCAGGAGATCACCCGCTGGCTCGCAGACGGCGACCCGACGACCCGGCGGATGATCGAGGAGATCCTCGCCGTCGAGGAGCAGCACGCCGACGAGCTCCACAACTTCCTCGAGGACATGGGAGCCCGCTAGCCTCCCTGTTTCACCAAGTAGTGGCGGTTGAGGTCGCCAAAGACGCGAAAGTGGCCTT
>JAKACF010000273.1 GCA_021821585.1 Actinomycetes bacterium | reverse complement strand
CGGGACCGGTGGTTTCCCCGGTCGCGGCGGCACGGGCGGTGGCTTCGGTGGCGCCCGTGGCGGTCCCGGCGCCCCCGCCGGCGGCCTTCGCGGGGGCCCCGCCGGACGTGGCCGTCCACCGCAGCGGCGGCGCACCCGTCGGCGCCGGAACATGGAGGAGCTCGAGCCGATCCAGGTGGCGACGTACGTTCCCTCGAACGCCCCGGTACCGGACAACGAGGTCATCGTCGAGCGGGGATCGACCCCGCAGCAGCTCGGGCCGAAGCTCAACCGCTCGGCGGGCGACGTCGTCCGCTTCCTCCTGCTCCAAGGAGAGATGGTGACCGCCACCCAGGCGCTCACCGACGACATGATCGAGCTGTTCGCAGCCGAGATCGGCGCCCGGATCCGCCTCGTCGACCCGGGTGAGGAGCAAGAGGCTGCGCTCCGGGCCCGCTACTTCGGCGACGACGAGGAGGAGGAGGACGAGGGCGACCTCCGTCCCCGCCCGCCCGTCGTCACCGTGATGGGTCACGTCGATCACGGCAAGACCCTGCTGCTCGACCGCATCCGGTCGGCGAACGTCGTCGCCGGCGAGGCCGGTGGCATCACCCAGCACATCGGTGCCTACCAGACGGACTGGAACGGCCACCTGCTCACCTTCATCGACACGCCCGGCCACGAGGCCTTCACGGCGATGCGCGCCCGGGGCGCGAGCCTCACCGACATCGTCGTCCTCGTCGTGGCGGCGGACGACGGCGTCATGCCGCAGACGGTCGAGGCCATCAACCACGCCCGGGCGGCCGACGCGCCGATCGTCGTCGCGATCAACAAGATCGACCGGGAGGACGCCGACCCGAACCGGGTCATGCAGCAGCTCTCCGAGCACGGCCTCGTCCCCGAGGCCTGGGGCGGCGACACCATCACGGTCGAGATCTCCGCCCTGCAGTCGCTCGGCATCGACGACCTGCTCGAGCAGCTCGTCGTCCTGGCCGAGGTGCTCGAGCTGCGCGCCAACCCGGAGGGGGAGGCCCGCGGCGTCGTCCTCGAGGCGAACCTCGACGTCGGCCGGGGGCCGGTCGCCACCGTCATCGTCGAGCGGGGAACGCTGCGCGTCGGCGACCCGATCGTCGCCGGTCCCGCCTGGGGTCGGGTGAAGGCCATGATCAACGACCGCGGGGACCAGGTGAAAGAGGCGCCGCCCTCCACACCGGTGCAGGTGCTCGGCCTGTCCGAGCCGCCCATCGCCGGCGACGAGCTGCGGGTGACCAACGACCTGTCCATCGCCCGCAACGTCGGCGAGGCCCGGGAGCAGCGGCTGCGCTTTGCCTCCTTCGCCCAGTCCTCCGCGTCCTCGGCGGCCCCCGGGGCCCGACTCGAGGACCTCTTCGAGCAGATCAGCAGGGGGGAGAGCGCGACCCTCAACCTCGTGTTGAAGGCCGACGTCCAGGGCTCGCTCGAGGCGGTCACCGAGAGCCTGAGAAAGCTCGAGCGCGACGAGGTGAAGATCGCGTTCGTCCACCGGGCCGTCGGCGGGATCACCGAGAGCGACGTCGACCTGGCGGCCGCCTCCGGCGCCACCATCATCGGCTTCAACGTCCGCCCCGACCGCCGCGGCCGGGAGCTCGCCGAGGCCCGCAGCGTCGAGATCAGGACCTACGAGATCATCTACAAGCTGATCGAGGACATCCAGGCCGCCATGGTGGGCATGCTGGCGCCCGAGTTCGAGGAGGTCGTCACCGGCGACGCGGAGGTGCGGGCGGTCTTCCGGGTCCCCCGCGTCGGTGCCGTCGCCGGCTGCTACGTGCGCAACGGCGTCATCACCCGTGGGTCGAAGGTCCGGTTCCTGCGGGAGGGCACGGTCATCTGGAAGGGTGCCATCTCCTCGCTCCGGCGCTTCAAGGACGACGTCCGGGAGGTCCAGTCCGGATTCGAGTGCGGCATCGGCCTCACGGACTTCCAGGACCTGAAGGAGGGGGACGTCATCGAGACCTACGAGGAGCGCGAGATCCCGAGGACCTGATGGCCGGGCGACACGACCGGCGCTCGGGACGGGGCGCCGGGCGCCCCGTCCATCCCTACCCGAGGACCGCCAGGGTGAACGCGCTCCTCGTCGAGGTCATCGCGACCTCGATCGAGCGCCTGAGCGACGAGGACCCCCGGCTGTCGCTCTTGACCGTGACGGCGGTCGAGACCGAGCCGGACCTGCGCCACGCCACGGTGCTCTTCGCCTCGCTCCCCGGTCCCGCCGCCGAGTCGCTCGCCGAGCACCGCCCTGCGCTCCAGCGGGCGATCGCCAAGGGCGGCAGGATGAAGCGGACCCCGACGCTGAGCTTCGCCCCCGATCCGGCCGTGGCGGCCGGCGAGCGGGTCGAGGAGGCGCTCCGGCGCATCCACCGCCATGAGCCCTGACGGCTACCTCGTCGTCGACAAGCCGGCCGGCTGGACCTCGCACGACGTCGTCGCCCGCTGCCGCAGGCTGATCGGCACCCGCCGCGTCGGTCACGCCGGCACCCTGGACCCAGACGCCACCGGCGTCCTCGTCGTCGGGGTGGGAAGGGCGACGAGGCTCCTTCGCTACGCGACCCTCCTCACCAAGTCCTATGTCGGCGAGATCGTCCTCGGGACGGCGACGTCGACCCTCGACGCCGCCGGCGAGGTGACGGCGCGCGCCGACATGTCCCGGGTCGGCATCGAGGACGCCCGCCGGGCGGCGGTCTCCCTCACGGGCAGGATCGAGCAGGTGCCCCCGATGGTGTCGGCGCTGAAGCACGAGGGCCGGCGCCTGCACGAGCTCGCCCGGGAGGGGGTGGAGGTGGAGCGCGCCCCCCGGCCCGTCGAGGTCACGCGCTTCGAGTTGTTCGAGACCGGCGAGCCGGACGTGCTGCGGGCGCTCGTCGACTGCTCGTCGGGGACCTATGTGCGGGTGCTGGCGGCCGACCTCGGCGAGCGGCTCGGGGGAGTGGCCCACCTGCGGGCGCTCCGCCGCGTGGCGGTCGGCTCGTTTCGCGACGACGAGGCGCTCGGGCTCGACGAGGTCGGTCCGGGGTCGGTGCGCCCCCCTGCCGGCCTCGTGCGGGACCTCGCCTCGGCGGTGCTCTCGCCGGCGGCGGTGACCGACGTCTCGCACGGCAAGGCGCTCGAGCGGGCCAGCCTCGGGCTGGCGGGGGACGGTCCCTTCGCGCTGCTCGGCCCCGACGGCGCCCTCGTCGCGGTGGCAGAGGCGAGAGGCCACGACCGGATCCAGCCAGCGGTCGTGCTTCTCGGAGCCGGGTAGCGTCGCGCCGGTGTCCCCGGGGAGCAACAGCGCCGTCACGATCGGCGCCTACGACGGCCTCCACCTCGGCCACCGCCGCGTGATCGGGCAGCTCTGCACCCTCGCCCGGGAGGAGGGGCTCGAGAGCGTGGTCGTGACCTTCGACCCCCACCCCGCCTCGGTCGTCCGGCCCGGGAGCGCCCCGCTCCAGCTGACCGACCTCCCCCAGCGGCTCGAGCTCCTGCACGACACCGGCGTCGACAAGGTCCTCGTCCTCGAGTTCACCCCCGAGCGTGCGGCCGAGTCGGCCGAGGACTTCGTCGACGAGGTGATCGTCGGCAACCTCGGGGCCCGGCTCGTCCTCGTCGGGCGGGACTTCCACTTCGGCCGCAACCGGGGCGGCAACGTCGAGCTCCTCGAGAAGATGGGCGAGACGAGGGGCTTCAGGGTGGTTCCCTTCGACCTCGTGGCCGACGCCTCGGGCGAGGTCGTCTCCTCGACGCGGATCCGCCGCCTCGTCGGCGACGGGGCGCTGGAGCAGGCCGCCGCGCTGCTCGGCCGCCCGCACGAGGTCCGCGGCCTCGTCGTCTCCGAGGCCGACGCCTACGCCGGTGCCGGCGAGGGGCGGGCCGGGGTGAGCGTCGAGGTCCCGCCCGGGATCCTCCTCCCGCCGGCGGGCGGCTA
>JAKACF010000272.1 GCA_021821585.1 Actinomycetes bacterium | reverse complement strand
GCTCACCCCGGTGACGCTCGGCCTGGTCGAGAAGTACGGCCTCAGCTACTGCTCCAACCTGATGGACGACATCCGCCCCTACCGCCACCCGGGCACGAGCGTCGTGGAGCTGCCGATCCAGTGGATCCTCGACGACGCCGCCCACTTCTGGTTCGACGGCGCCGGCTGGACCAACACGATCTCGACCACCGCCGACGTGCGCTCCATCTGGCAGGAGGAGTTCCTCGGCATCCGCCAGATGGGAGGAGCCTTCGTGCTCACGATGCACCCGCAGATCATCGGGAGGCCGAGCCGGTTGGCGCTCCTCGACGCCTTCCTCGGCTACGTGAAGAGCCACGAGGACGTCTGGGTCGCGACGGCGGCCGAGATCGCGTCGTCGCTGTGAGGGCCATCGTCACCGGCGCGGCCCGCGGCCTCGGGGAGGCGATCGCCACCCGCATCGTGGAGGACGGCGGCGACGTCGTCCTCGTCGACGTCGACCCTGCCGTCGAGGTCACGGCCAAGCGCCTCTCGGCCAAAGCCCCGGCCGCGACGATCGCCGGGGTGGTGGCCGACGTCGCCCTCGTCGAGGAGTGCGCCTCGGCCGTCTCCGGGGCGCTCGCCGTCCTCGGTGGGGTCGACCTGCTCGTGAACAACGCCGGCATCGGCGGCCCGAGCACGCCCGTCGTCTCGACCGAGCCCGAGGCCTTCCGCCACGTCCTCGACGTCAACCTCGTCGGCACCTTCCTCGTCTCGCGTCTCGTCGCCTCCGCCATGCTCGCCCAGGGCGCCGGCGGCAGCATCGTCAACATGGGCTCCCTCTTCGGCCAGCAGGGGGTGCCCGGCGGCGCCGCCTATTCGGCCTCGAAGGCAGGGGTCGCCCTGCTCACCCAGTCGATGGCCCGCGAGCTCGCCCCACAGGGGATCCGGGTGAACGCCATCGCCCCGGGGCACATGGCGACCGAGATGCACTGGGACGAGCTGCGGGCGCGGGCTGAGCGGGCCGGCACCTCCTTCGAGGAGCAGCTGGCGGCGGTGCGGGCCGAGATCCCGCTCGGGCGCCACGGCACGGGAGCCGACATCGCCGGGGTGGTGACCTGGCTCGCCTCCGCCGACGCCTCGTACGTGACCGGCCAGACGATCGGGGTGAACGGTGGCGTCTTCCACAACTGACGGGCCCGTCCCCGTGCCCGCCAGGATGGCCGGCCGGCGCTGCCTCGTGACCGGCGGGGCCTCGGGCATCGGGCTCGCCACGGCGCGCCGGCTCGCCGCCGAGGGCGGGGCGGTCGTGGCGCTCGACCGCCGGCAGGTCCCCGGCGGGGAGGTCGACGGGGTGAGCCTCCTCACGGCCGACGTGGCCGACGAGGAGGCCGTCGACCGGGCCGTCGCAGAGGCAGCCCGCTTCCTCGGCGGTCCGGTCGATGTGCTCGTCAACGCGGCGGGCGTCTACCGGATCCAGGCCCTCACCGAGCTGACGGCGGCGGAGTGGCACGAGGTGCTCGAGACCAACCTCACCGGCACCTTCCTCGTCTCCCGAGCCGTCGGGCGCTCCCTCGTGGCGGCGCGGCACCCGGGTGCCGTCGTCAACCTCGCCTCGAGCGCGGCGCTCGTCGGCGACGCCGGCGAGCCCTCCGGCCACTACCACGCGAGCAAGGGCGGGGTGCTCGCCCTCAGCCGGCAGATGGCCGTCGAGTGGGCGCCGTACGGCATCCGGGTCAACGCCGTCTGCCCGGGCGTGATCGACACTCCCATGCTGCGGCTCACCGACGACCCGGTGGCGGCGGCCGCCTACCTCGAGAGCTCGGTCCCCCTCGGTCGCCTCGGGGCGGCCGAGGAGGTGGCGGCGGTGATCGCCTTCCTCGCCTCCCCCGATGCCGCCTACGTCACCGGCGCCGCCCTCCCGGTCGACGGCGGCGCCACCGCCATCTAGGAAAGAGGACATGCCAGCACCGACGGATCACGCCACCTACCCCCACGTCCGCGTCGAGGGCGGTCCGCACGAGCGGGGCCTCGCCTACGGGGCGGCGACCCGCTCGCGCGTCGAGGCCTCCATCGCCGCCTACCGGGAGGTGTTCGAACAGGGCGCCGGCTGGGACTGGTCCAGGGTGCGGGAGGTGGCGGCCCTCTACGAGGCGCCGATCGCCGCCTTCGGGGGCGGCTACCTCGAGGAGCTCTCCGGCATCGCCGAGGGGGCGGGCACCGACCTCACCGACATCCTCGCCATCAACGTCCGGACCGAGATCATGTACTCGGCCAAGGCCCGCGACGCGAGAGCCGCCTTCTTCGGCGGCGAGTGCACCTCCTTCGCCCTCGCCCCGCAGTCGGGCTCAGACCGGCCGGTCGTCATCGGCCAGAACTGGGACTGGCTGCCGCACGCCTTCGAGACCGTCGTCGTGCTGGAGGCGGTCCGGGAGGACGGCCCGAGCTTCGTCACCGTCGTCGAGGCCGGCCTCGCCGCCAAGGCCGGCATGAACTCGGCCGGACTCGGGCTCGCCACGAACGCCCTCGCCACGGCCGCCGACGTCGGCGAGCCGGGGGTGCCCTACCACGTGCTGCTCCGGGCGATCTTCGACTGCGCGACGGTCACCGAGGCGCTCACCACCCTCCAGCGGGCGAGGCGCTCCTCCTCGGCGAACTTCCTCCTCGCCCACGAGGACGGCTCCGCCCTCGACGTCGAGGCCGCCCCGGGCGACCACTCGCGCCTGTTCGTCTCTCCCGCCGCGGCCGGCGTCCACCTGCACACCAACCACTTCGTCTCCCCCCGCTTCGACGGTGAGGACGTCTCGCTGTTCGCCATGCCCGACAGCGCCGTCCGCCTCGAGCGCGCACGGGCGCAGCTCGGCAACAACACCCCGAGCGCCGAGGAGATGCGGGCGCTGCTCGGCGACCACGCCGGCTACCCCGACGCCATCTGCTGCCACCCGCGGCCCGAGTACCCGCCGGCCGAGCAGGGGGCGACGGTCGCCTCGCTCGTGATGGAGCTCGCCAGCCGGACGATGTGGCTGGCCGACGGCCCGCCGTGCTCGACGCCGTTCCGCCGGCTCGACTACGGCGAGCTCCTCGCGTGCCGGCCCCGGTCGTGACGGCCCTCAGGCTCGGCGCCGGGCTGATCACCTGCCAGCGCTACCCGGGCGACCCCCGCAGCGACCGCCGGCTCTACGAGGAGGCGCTCGAGTTCGCCGTGGCGGCGGAGCGGTTCGGGCTCGACTCGGTCTATGTGTCCGAGCACCACTTCGTCGACGACGGCTACCTGCCCTCGGTCATGCCCCTGTGCGCCGCCATCGCCGCCCGGACCGAGCGCATCGAGGTCGGCACGGCGCTCCTCCTCGCCCCGTTGCACGACCCGCTGCGCATCGCCGAGGACGCGGCCGTCGTCGACCTCATCTCCGGCGGCCGCCTCCGCCTCGGCATCGGCCTCGGCTGGCGGGAGGAGGAGTTCGAGAGCTTCGCCGTGCCGCTCTCCGAGCGGGTCGCCCGCCTCGTCGACGCCATCGCCGTCCTCCGCCAGGCCTTCGGGGACGGCGCCGTCACCGGGACGGCCCGCCGCCCCATCCCCGGCCCGGGCGTCTTCCCGAAGCCCTGCCGGCCGGGCGGTCCCCCGATCGTCGTCGGTGCCATGAGGGAGCCGGCGGTGCGCCGGGCCGGGCGCCTCGCCGACGGGCTCATGGCGACCGAGGTCGACCCGGATGGCCTCGCCGAACAGTGCGGCTGGGCCCGAGAGGAGCTGGCCCGCCGCGACGAGGCGCCCGCCCACCCCTTCGAGATCAGCCTGCACGTCCCGGTCTTCTGCTCCGAGGAGGACGACGCCTTCGCCGTGGCGGCGGACCACCTGCGCTATGTCAACTGGAAGTACGAGGACATGGAGTCCGCCCGCGGCCGCCTCGGCCCGGTCACGCCTCCCCCGCCGAGCGGGGAGGAGCTGGCGGCGGCCCGCGCCGGCTC
>JAKACF010000271.1 GCA_021821585.1 Actinomycetes bacterium | reverse complement strand
CCGTTCGGCGGTGGAGGCGACGCCCTCGTCGTCGTGGCTGCGACCCGACACGGGGCCGGAGTGTAGCGATCGACTGATCGACTGTCGAGGGCTGAGGGGTGTCGGTTCGGGAGGTCTCGTGGCGTTCTCACCGGAGGCGTCCAGCACCTCAGCTAGGGGAGTCGCCTCTAGGCAGGCTGTCCATCGACCAGGAAATTCATCTACGGCCCCTGGATGCCTCGGCGGTGCGGCTCGGAGCGACGGCTCGGGTGGAGATCACCGGTCCGTCCCGGCGGCTCCGGTTATGGCGTCCCGCCTCGGCTGCTTGGGGTGCGAGGATAGCCTTTGCTAACTATCGATCGATCGACAGATGAAGTAGCGGCTCCGAGCGCCGGCGGGAGCGCTTCTGGTCGCAGCCGAGCGCCACGACGATGGCAGCCCGATAGGGGAACAGGCTCCGCCCGAGGTGGCGTGCCTCGTCCGCCGCGCCCGCTAGCTCGCTCACGGCCGGCTGGTGCTGCAGGCGAAGGATGGAGCAGCGGCGCTGTACATTGCCGAGGGGACCCACCCGCGACGAGCTTTCGCGTACTTGAGGACGGTGCCGATCGGTCCGGGCGACTGCGCCGTCCCGACGGGGCCTCGAGGGAGATGGCGCGTGCTGTCTGCAGGCGTGAGAGATGAGGGAGGGCTGAGGGTGGTCGACAGAGACGATGGCGCGCGGCCGGCGATCGAGGGCTACGCCGAGCAGCTGAGCTACCTGCCGGGTGAGACGGTGGTGGTGTCGTGCAGCTGCCGCACCCCCACGTTCTCCGTCGAGATCGCGAGGGTGGGCGCCGTCCGCGAGATCAGCTCGCTCGTCAACGACATCCCCGGGCACTGGCGCGAGGTTCCCGAGCACGCCTCGTCGCGAGGGTGCGAGTGGCCCGAGTCGTTCCGCTACACCATCCCCGAGGACCAGCGCTCCGGCTACCACGAGATCGTGTTGCGGTCCACCGACGAGGCGACCGGACGGCTCACCGAGAGCTACGCCTTCTTCGTGGTCCGGCCGCGCGAGGTGGCGAGCGAGTCGCCGTCGCTACTGCTGGTGCTGGCGACGAACACCTACAACGCCTACAACGACTGGGGTGGCCCGAGCCTGTACACCGGGGCCACTCAGGTCTCCTTCCGCCGGCCGATGGCTGCGGGCTTCTTGAAGAAGCCCGAGCCGCACGTCCGCTACCCGAACGTCGCCGAGCTCGATGACCCCGAGCACGAGCACTTCCGCAGCTGGGCCGATCTCCACGGCCTGGCCCGCTGGTCCGGCTCGGCGGGCTGGCACAACTGGGAACGGTCCTTCGTCCGTTGGGCGGAGCAGGAGGGCTACCGGGTCGACGTCGCCGTCAACTCCGATCTCGAGTTCCACCCGGAGGTGCTCGACGGCCACCGCCTCGTCGTGAGCGTCGGCCACGACGAGTACTGGTCCTGGGGAATGCGGGACCACCTCGAGGCCTTCGTCGAGCGCGGCGGCAACGTCGCGTTCTTCTCGGGGAACTCGGTCTGCTGGCAGGTCCGCTACGAGGACGACGGCCAGACCATGGTCTGCTACAAGTCCTCCTACGAGGACGACCCCGTCTACGGCACGGACCGCCAGCACCTCCTCAGCACCCTGTGGTGCTCCGCACTCGTCGGTCGTCCCGAGAACACCTTGACCGGGGTGAGCTTCTCCCGGGGCGGATACATCCGCATGGGTCGTGCGGTCCCACGAGCGACCGGCGGGTACATGACCTGGCGGCCCGACCACTGGGTCTTCGCCGGGACGGGGCTCGCCTACGGCGACCAGTTCGGGACCACGGACTTCATCACCGTCTACGAGGTCGACGGCTGTGAGTTCACGCTCTCCCCCGAAGACGGCCTCCCCGTTGCGACCGGCCGGGACGGTACGCCCGAGGACTTCACGATCCTTGCCACGGCGCCGGCGCGGCTGTGGTCGGCCGGCGAGCTGCCCTCGAGGTACCGCTCCGGCGAGCCGGGCGACCTCGAAGGCACGGTGGCCGCCGTCTTCGGCGACACCTCGCCCGAGCACGTGGCCCGCCTGTCCCACAACCACGCCGTCATGGGGACCTACAGCCGGGGCGGCACCGTCTTCACGGCGGGCACGACCGACTGGTCCTACGGGCTGGCCGGCAAGGACGCGGATGTCATGCGCATGACGCGCAACGTCCTCGACCGGCTGTCGGGAGCGCCGGGCCGCCTAGGCGGCTGAGTCGAACCGGTAGGACTGTGGCCGGGAGCGGCATGGGTTGCCCCGCCCGAACAGCACATGGCGGTCCGTGACGTCCGCCAGGCACCAGAAGACGGTCTTCACCCCGTCGGCCGCCCCGGTGTGCCGACAGATGGCGTCGTCGCCGTTCAGGTGGTCCGAGAGGATCCTGATGAGCGACTCCTCGTCCGCCGGCCTGGCTCGCGGGTCCTCCAGCAGCTGCTGTGCCCGGTTGAACCGGCGCGAGGACCTGAGCGCATAGGGGAGGTCGCCCTCGTAGGCCACCATCTCGGGCGAGACGTAGTGGTTGGTGTGCACGATCGTCCCCCGCTCGGAGGGCCCCCAGCGGCCGTAGGCGGTGGCGGACGCCTCGACGTTCACCGCCGCTCCGCTCGAGTGGGCCAGCACGCTGTTGTAGGCCGAGGCCCGGAGGGGGTGCACTCCCGCCGCCACCGCCTCCTCGAGCGTCCGGGCGCGAAGCTGCGCCCGGACGAGGAGGAGCCTCGGGATGCCGGCACGCTCGTCGTTCGGGCTCACCTCGTTGCCGGTGAGCGACAGGCCTGCGCTGTTCCAGCCCACGCTGATGAACGGCCCGATCCCGATGCTGAACACGAGAGGGTCGCCGGGGACGTCCCGCTCGATGGCGACGACGTCGTCCTCCGAGGCGGCCGGCAGGTCGTTGTTGTGGGCGACGAGGAGGTGGCCGTTCGCCGTCGCCGCCGGGGCCACGACGACGTCGGTGCAGCGGCCCTCGGTACGGCCGTTCTGGGAGGGGCGCGACTCCCACAGCTCCTCGATCGAGGCGGCGAACAGCGCCTCGGCCGGCACGCCGGCCCCGGCCGCGGCGCCGTCGAGCTCCTCGAGGACGAAGGGGTAGGTCTCGGCGGTCATCCTGCGGCACAGCGCCGCCTGCCCGAGGAGCTCGTCGAGGCTCCGGCCGAAGCGGGGGACCCCGGCGCGCTCGAGGTCGGCGGCACGGCCGACGGCACCCGAGCACGCCTCGCCGATCTGCCGGCCGACCTCGTAGTAGGAGCCGCTCGCGCGGACGACCGGTATCTCGCGGTCGAGGGTCATCGGTCTGCCCCCCTCGCTGCCCGGTCCTTCAGCACGGCGGTGGCCGCGTTGCGACCGTTGAGGCCGATCACGCTCCCGCCGGGATGGGTGGCGGCGCCGCACAGGTAGACCTGGGACAGCTCGGTGCGGGGCGCGAGGCGGTGCTCCCACATCTGCTCGGGCAGGACCGATCCCTGGAAGATGTGCCCGCCCGTCAGATGGTGCCGGGCCTCGATGTCGGGCGGCCCGAGCACCTCGTAGCTCTCCACCGACTTCTCGAAGCCGGGTGCGAAGGCCTCGACGAGCTGGATGAACTCGTGCGCGACCTTGCGCCGGGACGCCTCCCAGCCACCGTCGAGGTCGTAGGGGGCGTACTGGCCGAAGATGCTGATGAGATGGCGGTCCGGCGGGGCCACCGAGGGGTCGTGGCCGGTCTGGAAGTACACCTCCCCGAGGCTGAGCGTCACGGTTCCGGCCCGGCAGCGCTCGAACGCCTCCTGCGAGGCCTCGAGGCCGGTCGTGAGGTCGACCGCCCCGAGGGTCATCGAGCGGTCGCCCGGGGCGGCGAGGAACGACGGCAGCTCGGTCAGGGCGGCGTTGAACTTCACGGTGGCGCTCCGGACGTCCCAGGCCTGGAAGCGCTCCCTCATCGCCGGGGGAGTGGCCT
>JAKACF010000013.1 GCA_021821585.1 Actinomycetes bacterium | reverse complement strand
CGCTCGCCCAGTACTACCTGAAGGGCCCGTACCACGTCGGCACGGCGCTGTTCGCCCTCGTCGCGTTCATCTGCCTGCGCCGGGCGCGCCTCGGGGCCGCTTGGGCAGTGGCCGTCGCCCTGCTCGCCGCCGGGATGCTCGGCGACCTGATGGAGGTGGCCTACGGCGTCGTCCCGGTCCTGCTCGCCGGCCTCGTCGCGATGGCCCGCGAGCGCCGCCTCCGCAACGGGGCGGTGGGCTCGGCGGCGGCGCTCGCCTCGGTGGTGCTCGCGCTCGCCGTCCACCTGCTGTTGAGGGGGCTCTCCGGCTTCTCGATCGCCCCCGCCAACCCGAGCGCGAAGGGGCACCAGGTCGCCCTCAACCTCCACCGCGTCTTCGGCCTCGCCGCCCGCCTCGTCGGTCCCCTCAGCTCGCTCTACGGCACCGGCGGGGTGCCGACCGCCCTGCAGGACGTCCGGGCCGACACGGCCGCGGTGCTCGTGCTCGGTTTCCTCGCCGGCCTCGTCAGCCTGGTCGTCGGCCTCGTGCGGGGAACCCGCTCCGGGCCGCGCTCGGCATCGCCGCAGCGGTGGCGCCTCGACGACATGTTGCTCATCGCCACGGTCGGACCCGCCATCACCTTCGTCGTCCTCGCCCTCAGCGCCAGCACGGCGTGGGGGCGCTACCTCACCGCCTCGTTCATCTTCGCCGCCGTCCTCACCGGGCGCTTCGCCGGCCGTCTCTACGACTGGCTCCGTCCCCGCCTCGCGAGAGCCGTCCTCGGGGCCGTCGGCCTCGCCGTCGCCGGCGCCATGGCCGCCGGAGTCGGCTACACGCTCCAGCCACCCTCCCCCACCCAGCCGGCCGCGGTCCTCGCCGACTGGCTCGTCGCCCACCACTTCAAGCTCGGCCTGGCGGACTACTGGAGCTCGAACATCACGACCGTCGAGGCCGACGGGAAGGTGCTCGTCCGTCCGGTGCACACCGACTACGGGGTCCTGGCCGAGATGGAGCGCCAGGTCGACCGCGACTGGTTCCAGGGCGTCCGCTTCCAGTTCTTCGCCCTCGACGTCGGCCGGCCGTGGTCGAGCTCCTATTACAGGTCGGCCCTCGCCACCTGGGGAGCTCCGACGCACGAGTACCGGGTCGGCGACTACGAGGTGCTGACCTGGTCGAGAGGGATCACGACCCACCCGCCCTATCGCAACGGACCGGTTCCCCCGGCCACGGGGTAGGCCTCGAGGGAGAAAGCGGCGGCGGGGCGGGTCGCCCGACCGAGCCGACTGCGAGGAGAGTCACTCCCCGGAGTGGGCGCGCCTCGCCGAGACCACGGCGGCGCGGGCGTCCCCCTCGGCCCCGTCCTCGAGGGCGACGCCCATGGTTGCAAGCATCTTCGTCATGCCCGCCCCCATGTGGTGGGCGACCACGACCTCGACCCCGTGCTGGCGGAGGAAGCGCGCCACCCTCGCGTGGTGAGCGGCCTCGCTCCCCTCGTCGTGGAGGGCGTCCCAGCCGACGTCGACCTCGTTCCACTCCCGGATCTCGCCGTCCTCCACCGTCGCGATCGCGACCCGCCCGGCCCGTCCCCACCGGGGATCCACGGCGCCGCTCGCGTCCACGGGCACACAGACGATCACGCCGTCACCGCCTCCTTCGAAGAACCCGGCGCGGCGCGCTCCCCACCTGCCCCACGGGGGTGGCCACTACGCCGCGTCCGGCCCGGGGAAGTCCGGGAGCGACGTCGTGAGCCGGATCACCGACGTCGCGAGGGCGGAGACGGCGCGGTCCTCGGCGAGCGCCTCGAGCGCGAGCTCGTAGCGCCGGGCCCGCTCGTTCACCTGCTGAGCGCGGGCGCGCTCGTAGCCGAGCGCCCGTTCGGTGGCCGCCCGCACCTCCTCGTCGGTCCGGAGGATCCGCCACGTGCACGCCAGCTCACGCGGGGCCTCGACGCCCGTCCGCCGCCGCCTGCGGAGCCACCACCAGGTCCCGACCACTGCCAGGAGCCCGGCTGCGACGGCGCCCCCCACGATCTCGTGGAACGGCATCTCTCCTCCCCTTCACGGCTCGTTGGCAGCAGGCCGCCAACGACGGCGCCGCCCCAGCGGCGCCGTCCCCTCGAACTGGCAAGCTCCTGCCAGCGTGCGCGCAGCTCGGCCGGAGGGTGTAGGGCCGAAAGTCCTAAAGCCCCTCGGTGGGCGCCGGGCACCCCGGGACGGTCGTCCACCTGCCGCTAGGACGGCCGGCGGTCTCCGAGCGCGTAGAGGAGGAGGCCGCCGGCGATGGCGAGGTTCTTGTTGAAGTGGTTCCGCTGGTTCGGGCGCAGCGCGCCGTCCTCGACCTTCCAGAAAGGGTGCCCCGCCAGGGTCGTCGGAAGAAGGGATGCCGCCAGCCCGCAGGCCACGGCACGAGGTGCGACGCCGGCGGCGAACAGGCCGGCGGCTCCCATCTGGAAGGCGGCGTTGGCCCGCACGACGACGGTGTCCTCGGGCAGGCTGACCGGCAGGCGCTCCCTCATCTCTGCGAGGAACGGCCCGGCGGTGTTGGCGGGCTTGGCCGGGTTCGTCACGACGTCGTAGCCCGCCCGCAGGAAGACCCAGGCGAGCGCGCAGCGTGCGAGCGTTCTCAGCGGTCTCACGTCACCTCCTTGTCGGAGTCGAGATCATGTGGTGATGTCGGGATAGGGGAGGCTCAGGTGCGCCATGGCGCGGCCGTAGGCCTTCTGGTACTCGAGGGGTCCGTGGTCGCGCTCGAACATGGCGATGAACAGCGTAAGGGTGAGGAAGGGATGGGCGCCCATCTCGAACAGCGCCACGTGGTCCTGGGCCTTCAGCGCCCGGCGTTCCTCGTCGGTGAACGAGAGCCAGGTGGAGCGCTCGAGCTCCACGCAGTTGAGCAGCCGGTTGGCCACGTCGCGCTCCCAGAAGTCCACGGTGGCGACCGGGTCCTCCCGGTAGCGCTCCACGAGCTCGGGGTCGCGGTCGACGGTGTAGAGGAACTTGTCGACGAGGTACCTGCTCACCGGGCGGCTCCCTCCGGGGCGCCACCGGGATACCAGGTGAAGTACGCCTCCATCGTGTGGAACAGGTCGAGGCTGTCGACGTAGTCGGCCTTCACGCCCTCACCGGCGACGCCCATCATCAACATGAAGTCCATGAAGCCGTGCGTGGCGTTCCCCGGGAGGTGCAGGCTCTCGAGGCTCACGCCGGCGAGGCAGCCGTCGACGTCCCCGCTCGCGATCCACTCGATCGCCCGCCGGTCGAACTCGGGGTCGGGACCGTGGTCACCGAACTGCCGGGGGCCGCCGAGCTCGAGGGAGAGGTGGCCCGTCCCGATGATCGCCACCCGGCGCGGGTCCGGCCACGACTCGACGATCCGGCGCAGCGCCCGGCCGAGCTCCACGAACCGCCTCGGCTGGGGCAGGGGCGGGGCGAAGATGTTCGTGTAGACCGGCACGATCGGCAGGTCGGCCTCCGGCCGCAGGGTGATGATCGGGCAGGTGACGCTGTGGTCGATCCGCAGCTCGTTGCTGAACGCCAGGTCGAAGCCGGCGTCGAGCCCCTGGCGGAGGATGTGCGCCGCGAGGCCCTCCTCGCCGGCGAGCCTCATGCGCGGCAGGCCGAACTCCCGCTCCTCGTTGTGCCAGTTGGCGTCGAAGAACGGCGCCTTGCCGACGAGGAACTGGGGCATGTTGTCGAGCCACAGCTGGTGGAAGTGGTCACTGCCGACGAGCACGAGCACGTCGGGCTCGGCGGCGGTGAGCGTGTCCCGGAAGGCACCGATCTTGCTCACCCACTCGTCGGCGAACGGGGGGCGCTCTGGCCCGGTCGAGGTGCTCGCCCGGTAGTAGAAGGGGTGGTGCGTCGAAGCGATGACGGCGGCGACGGTGGCCATTGCGGTCGATCCTCAGCTCTCGGTCGCGGACGGGTCGAGGTAGACCGCGTTGCGGTCCACCTCGAGGTAGGTCTGCATGCCGATCGGGCGGCGGCGTTCTTCTGCGAGGTGGCCGAGGAGCCCGGCCGCCCGTGCGAGGAGGGCGAAGCCTCGCAGGAGGTCGACCGGCAGGCCGAGGTCCGCCAGGGCGGCGCCGCAGACGCCGGCGCCGTTCAGGGGGAGCTGCCTGTGGAGGACCTGCTCGTGCACCCGCCCGATCGCCTCGAAGAGGCGGAGGTGCGGCCCACGGAGCCCCTCCTCCTCGGCGATGGCGATCAGCACCGGTGTGCGGGGATCGGTCACCTTGTGCACCGGGTGGCCGAGACCGGGGACGAAGGCCTTCTTCTCCCGGGTGGCCCGGACGGCCTCGAGGGCGAGCCGGTCCCACCCGGCCTCGTCCCCCGGCAGCTCGCCTGCGCGGGCCAGCTCGCCGCTGATCACCTCGTCGAGGTAGCGGCCGCAGTCCTCGGTGACGCCGAGGAAGCGGGAGCCGCCGCCGAGCAGCCCGGCTGCGAGCGCCCCCTGGAGCGAGTCGGGCGCCGAGAGATAGGTGAGGCGGGCGGCGATGGCGGTCGGCGTGAAGCCATGGTCGGCGAGGGCGACGAGCACCGCCTCGAAGACGCGGGTCTCCGACGGCGTCGGCCTCCGCAGGGTGACGAGCCAGAACGCCAGCTCGCCGAAGCTCACCTTGCCCATCATCTCGCTCGCGAGGTCCCGGCCCATGAGGCGGATCTGGTCCTCGGTCGAGACGCCGAGGGAGGTCGGGAATTCTCCGTTCGCCGTCGGGCTCACTGCCGGCCCCCCTCCTTGCGATCCCGCTGTGGCCCGGACTGGCTCAGCCATCGTCTGATCTCCTCGCTGTGCTCGCCGAGACTGGGTGGGGCGAGGCGGTACTCCGGCTCGAACTCCGAGAAGCGGATCGGGTGGCGGATGGTCGGCACGCCACCCTCCCCGGTCTCCACGACGGGCTCGAGGCCCACCTCCTCGGCGAAGGCGATGCCCTGGTCGATCGTGTTGATGGGTCCGCAGGGGACGCCTTTGGCGATCAGGTCGCGGAACCACTCCTCTGTGGTGCGCGTCGCCAGGCGCTCGACGAGGATCGGCCGCAGCTCGTCCCGGTTGGCCGTCCGGGCGGCGTTCTCCGCGAAACGAGGATCGTCGGCGAGCTCGGGAACCCCGAGGAGCTCCACCAGCTTGCGGAAC
The DNA here is from genome assembly GCA_021821585.1 of Actinomycetes bacterium. Taxonomy (GTDB): domain Bacteria; phylum Actinomycetota; class Acidimicrobiia; order Acidimicrobiales; family Bog-793; genus JAKACF01. The sequence goes on along the minus strand of JAKACF010000013.1, from coordinate 15,363 downwards.
TGGCCGTTGTTGCCGGCCGTGACGACGAGGTCGCCGTCCGCGCACGGGAGCGGCTCGTAGGGAAACACGCTCGGATGGCTGTTTCCCATGCGGAAGGGCACGACACCACCGGCTGCCCAGGCACTCGTCTGGTTGACGAGGGCGGACATCGCCGTGGCGAGCAGGCTCACCTCGACGTGCTGGCCTCGGCCGCTGCGGTGCCGCTCCTCGAGCGCCGCCAGCACCCCGATCGTCGCGTGGAGGCCGGTCATGACGTCGAAGACCGAGATGCCGGCGCGGTAGGGGGAGCCGTCGGGGTCGCCGGTCAGGCTCATCAGCCCCGAGATCGCCTGCACGATGAGGTCGTAGCCCGGCAGGTGGGCGCCCTTCGGCCCGCTGCCGAAGCCGCTGATGGAGGCGTAGACGACGCCCGGGTTCGTGGCGGCGACGGCGTCGTAGTCGAGCCCGAAGCGCGCGAGGCCGCCGGGACGGAAGTTCTCGATGACGATGTCCGCCCGGCGGGCGAGCTCCTGGGCGGCCTCCCGGTCGGACTCGTCGGCGAGGTCGAGCACGACCGAGCGCTTGTTGCGGTTGATGGCGAGGTAGTACGTCGAGACGCCGTCGCGCACCGGCGGCATCCAGGTCCGGGTGTCGTCCCCCGCCGGCGACTCCACCTTCACGACCTCGGCCCCGAGGTCGGCGAGCAGCATCGTGGCATAGGGACCGGCGAGGACCCGCGAGAAGTCGGCGACGAGCAGGCCGGCGAGCGGGCCGTTCGAAGATCGTCCCCGCGCCTGTTCGTCCATGCCGCTCGACCTCGCTCACTCGCCGTGGCGGACAGCTGTCCGCAAAGAGGGCGGACACGAGCGTCGCGCATGGCGAGGCGCCCGGTCAACCACCTGGAAGGGCGACAGATCCGTTGACATCCCGTGTGATTACTCGACAGACTGGCGCCACAGAGCTGTCGGACATGTGTCCGTTTTCTCACGTGGGACCCTGGAGGTGGGCGATGTCCGATCCGGTTGCCGATCCCGGCTCGAAGAGCGGGCGCCGTCCCGTCGTCATCCGCGGCGGCACCGTCCTCACCATGGACGGGAGCCACAGGGTCCTCGAGGGAGCGGACGTCCTCGTCGTCGGCGACCGCATCGCCGCGCTCGGAGAGCGGCTGCAGGCCCCCGGCGATGCCCTCGAGGTCGATGCGGCGGGCGGCATCGTGATGCCGGGCATGATCGACACCCACCGCCACATGTGGCAGACGGCCATGCGCGGCTACGGCGCCGACTGGACGCTCACCCAGTACTTCGTCTGGTACTACCTCGAACACGGCAGGATCTTCCGGCCCGAGGACGTCCACGCCGGCAACCTCCTCTCGGCCTGGGAGTCCCTCGACGCCGGCGTCACGACGACGGTCGACTGGTCGCACGGCCTCCAGAGCGTCGACCACGCCGAGGCGGCCGTCGACGCCCTCGTCGCCGTCCCGGGCCGCTTCGTCCTCGCCTACGGCAACATCCAGGCCGCGCCGTGGGAGTGGACCGCCGACCCGGCTGTGCGCGCCTTCCTCGAGCGGCGAAGGACCGGTGCCGGCGACATGCTCGGGTTCCAGCTGGCCTTCGACGTCACCGGGGACCCCTCCTTCCCCGAGAAGGCGGCCTTCGAGGCCGCCCGCGAGCTCGGGCTCGCCGTGACGACCCATGCCGGGGTGTGGGGAGCGACCAACGACGCCGGCATCCAGCTCATGTACGAGCACGGCTTCATGACCCCGGAGACCGTCTACGTGCACGCCGCCACCCTGGCGGCGGACTCCTACCACCGCATCGCGGCGACGGGGGGCTCCGCCTCGGTCTCGACCGAGTCCGAGCAGAGCGCCGGGCAGGGCTACCCCCCGACCTGGCAGCTGCGCCGCCACCAGATCCCCGTCTCCCTCTCGATGGACACGAGCGTGTGGTGGAGCGGCGATCTGTTCTCCGCCATGCGCACCACCCTCGGGGCGGACCGGGCGCGCGAGCACCTCGAGGCGCACGTGAGGGGCGAGACCGTGACCCATGCCCATCTCCGGGCCGAGCAGGTCGTCGAGTGGGCCACCACGGGCGGCGCCCGGGCGCTCGGCCGCGGGGATCTCGGGTCGCTCGAGCCGGGCAAGAAGGCTGACGTCGTCGTGATCAAGAACGACGCCTCGCCGGTCTCCTTCCCGCTGCTCAACCCCTACGGGCACGTGGCCTTCCAGGCCCAGCGCGGGGACGTCCACACCGTCCTCGTCGACGGCCGGGTCGTGAAGCACGAGCACCGCCTCGTCGGAGCCGACCTCGCCGGGCTGCGGCGGAGGCTCGACTCCACGGTGGAGTACCTCCGGTCCCGCCTCGGCGAGGACAGCTGGCGGCAGGGCATGAACCCCGAGCTGCCCGACACCGAGGTGCTCGACAACCCGTACCAGTACACCGAGTACAAGTCGGACACGACCCGGACGGCCCGGGCCACCCTGTTCGGAGACGGCGGATGACTCCCGCCCGGCGCGGCCCGGATTTCGTCGAGGCGCTCGCCCGGGGACTCGAGGTCGTCGCCTCCTTCGGGCCCGAGCGGCGCTCGCAGTCGCTGAGCGAGGTGGCCTCGGCGACCGGCCTCGCCCGTCCGACGACCCGGCGGCTGCTGCTCACCTTGGAGGAGCTCGGGCTCGTCCGGGTCCGGGAGGGGCGCTTCGAGCTGACCGCCAAGGTGATGTCGCTCGGGATGGCCTACGTCGGTTCGCTCGGCCTGTGGGAGATCGCCCGCCCGCGCCTCGAGGCGCTCGTCGCCGCCACCGGCGAGTCGTCCTCGATGGCACAGCTGGACGGCTCCGACATCGTCTACGTCGCCCGCGTCTCGGTGCCGAGGATCATCACCTTGCGCGTCGACATCGGGACCCGCTTCCCGGCCGCCCAGACCTCCCAGGGAAAGGTGCTCCTGGCGGCGCTCGGTCCCGACGAGCTCGGGGCCGTCCTCGCCGAGCCGAGCCGCTCGGGCCTGCCGGCCTACATCGGTCGGAGCCGGGAGCAGCTGGCCGAGGAGCTCATGGAGGTGCGGGCGCGGGGCTGGGCGCTCGCCGACGAGGAGCTGGCGCCCGGGATCCGATCGGTCGCCGCTCCGGTCCGCGACGGCTCCGGAGCCGTCCGGGCCGCCATGAACGTGACCGTCCACGCGGCCGAGACCAGTGTCGCACGCCTGCTCGACGAGCACCTCCCCCGCCTGTTGCGGACCGCCGGCGAGGTGAGTGCCGAGTGGGCGCTCTGGCAGTCCCGACCCCATGTCGAGGTCCCCGAGTACAGAGCGAGGCCGGCGACCGCCTGAGAACGGCGCGACGGGTGCCGCCGGGGGCCGCCCTACGCTCGGGAGTGGTGGCGTCGTCAGTCCACGTGCCGGCGCGGCCGCGCGGGTCGTCGCGGCCGTGAACCTCGCCGAGCTGCTCGCCGCGGGAGGCAGCCTCGCTCTCGCCGCCCTGCTCGGGGTGAGCGACGCGCCGAACGCCGTGGCGCCGCTCGTCTCCTCCCGCACGCGGGCCTTCCTCCCGGTCGCCGGCTGGTCGGTGCTCTGGCACCTCGCCGGTGGGCTGCTCGCCGGCACGCTCGTGGCGCGGACCACCGTCGGTCTCGTCCACGTCCCCGCCAGGTCACTCGCCGCCGTCCTGGCAGCGGGGTGCTGGGCGGCAGTCGCCTTCACCTGGGCGGCCACCCGCCTCGGCCTCCCTGCGAGCGCGAGCGTCAGCCTCGTCGGCGGGCTGACCGGTGCGGCGATCGCCACCGGCGGTCTCGCCGCCGTCAACTGGGGCGGCCTCGAGGGGGCCCGCGTCTTCGGCGTGGTCGGCGTCCTCGCCGGGATCCTGATCGCTCCCGTCGCCGCCGGCACGGCGGCCTACTTCCTCGAGCAGGTGATGCGGCCGCTGTCGCTCCGGCTGCGCCGGGGGGCGGGGCGGCCGCTGCGAGCAGGGGTCTGGGCGACGACCGCCGCGGTGGCACTGGCGGACGGCACGAACGACGGCCAGAAGGCGATGGGGATCCTGACGGCCTCGGTGTCGGGAGCTGCCGCGCTCGCCCCCGGCGGGAGCGGCATCTCCTGGCCGGTCCGGGTCGCCTGCTCGACCATCCTCGCCGCCTGCACGGTGCTCGGCGGCCGCCGGATCGTCGTCACGGTGGCGCGTCGCCTCTGGCGCTCGAACACGGTCGACGACCTGGCGGCGGAGGGGTCGGCGGCGTCGCTCATCTTCCTCGCCGGCAGCGTCGGCCTCCCGCTGTCCACCTCCACCGTGGTGACCTCGGCCAAGGTGGGCGCCGGGGCGTCCCGCCGTCCGCGGCACCTCAACCGCCACCAGGTCGTGCGGGTGCTCGCGACCTGGCTCGTCACGCTCCCTGCCTCGGCGGCCGGCGGCGCCCTCCTCATCGGCTGCTCGAGGCTGCTGCGATGAGCACGAGGCGACGGCCACGACGCAGCACCGGCAGGATGGCGGGCTGGCTCGAGCGCCTGGCGCTCTCCTCCGGCCCGGACGTCGTGGCGCTCCTCGTCGCCCAGGGGGAGATCAGCACGAAGGCGCTCGACGCCTTCGTCGCCTGGTCCGAGGGCGGCGGCAGGCCTGCCGCCGACGAGCTGCGCAGGCTGGAGCACGAGGCCGACGACGCCCGCAAGCAGCTCGTGTCGGCGCTCAAGGCCTCGCTCGCCACCCCGATCGGGCAGGAGGACCTCTTCGTGTTGTCCGAGCGCTGCGACCGGGTCGTCAACCGGGTGAAGAACATCGCCGGCGAGGCGGAGGTCCTCGACTGGGAGCCCGACTCGATGGCGGCCGAGATGTCCCGCGAGCTGAGGGCGGGCATGACATCGGTGGTGACGGGCTTCTCGTCGCTCGCCGGCGGCAGCGACGATGCCGAGCAGGCGGCGGCCGAGACGACCCGCTCGGTCCGGCGGATCGAGCACGCCTATCGGATGGCGATGGCGGATCTGAGCGGTTCGACCGACCTGAGGGCGATCTTCACGGCGCGCGAGCTCTACCGCTCCTATGTCCGGGCGGCCGAGGCGCTCGAGGGCTTGTCCGACCGGCTCTGGTACGCCCTGCTCGCCGAACCCTGAGCGTTGGGCCGTCGTCGGGGCCGCGTCGTCCCGCCCGGGCGGGGCCGGACGGCGGCTCGGGCCCGTGCACACTGGCGACATGGGATTCGAGCCCCCTTCTCCGAGGCGGGGCGTCGAGGCGCTCTCCGGCGTCCTCACGGGCCTCCAGGTGCTCGGCGGCGCCGGGCTGCTCCGGCCGATGCGGCCGGACGTGGCGGCCCGGGGCGTGCTCGCCCTCGCACGCGACGGGCTCTCGCCTGCGGCCGCCCTCGGGTACTCGGCTGCGCGCTTCCCCGACCGTCTCGCCGTCGTGGACGACCGCGGGACCCTCACCTTCCCCGAGGCGCGCCTCGAAGCGGACCGCCTCGCCGGCGTCCTCGAGGCCGGCGGTGTGCGTGCGGGGGACCGTGTCGGCCTGTTGTCGGCGAACCACCGTGGCTTCCTGCTCGCGACCGCCGCCCTCTCGAGCCTGCAGGCGGACGTCGTCCTCCTGAACGCCGCCGCCTCGAGACGGGAGCTCGCCGCCGTGCTCTGTGGCGAGCACATCGCCCACCTCGTCCACGACGGTCGCCTGGACCCGCTGCCCGGCGCCCCGGACACGCTCGTCCACCCCCTCTCCTGGCAGCCGCTCCCGCCGGGGCGGGAGGGCCGGCCCCTGCTCTCGGGCGTGCCCCGACGCTTCCGCCGGCCGAGCCGGTACGTGCTCTTGACCTCCGGGACGACCGGCCGACCGAAGGGGGCGGCGAGGTCCGTCCCGCTCAGTCTCGACCCGCTCGTCGCGATGCTCTCCCGCCTGCCGCTCAGGGTGAACGACGTGACGATGATCGCCTCGCCGCTCTTCCATGCCTGGGGCTTCGCCCATCTCGGCCTCGGTCTCGTGCTGTCGTCGACGTTCGTCCTGCGCACGCGCTTCGACGCCGAGGCGACGCTGGCGGCCATCGCCCAGCAGCGGGTCCGGGTGCTCGTGGCGGTCCCGGTCATGCTGCAACGCCTCGTCGAGCTGCCCGAGGCGACGCGGCGGCGGTACGACACCTCCTCGCTCGAGGTCGTGGCCTCGAGCGGGTCCGCCCTTCCCGGTGAGCTCGCCACACGGGTGATGGATGCCTTCGGCGAGGTCCTGTACAACCTCTACGGCTCGACCGAGGCGGCCTGGGCGACCGTCGCCACGCCCTCGGACCTGCGTGCCGACCCCCGGACGGCCGGTCGCCCGCCGAGGGGGTCGAGGGTGCTCGTCGTGGGCGACGACGGGGCGCCGGTCGCGCCGGGGACGACGGGACGGATCCTCGTCTCGAACTCGATGGTGAGCAGGCCTGTGGCCGGCACGGACCGGGGCGGGTTCGTCGCGACCGGAGACCTCGGCCACCTCGACGCGACCGGGCTGTTGTTCGTGGACGGCAGGGAGGACGACATGGTGGTCTCGGGCGGCGAGAACGTCTACCCCGACGAGGTGGAGGAGGTCCTGCTCTCCCACCCCGGCGTCCTCGAGGCCGCCGTCGTCGGCGTCCCCGACGAGGAGTTCGGCGCCCGGCTGCGGGCCGCCGTCGTCGCCGCCCCGGGGCACGAGCCGAGCGAGGAGGAGCTGAGGGCCTTCCTGCGGGAGCGGGTCGCCCGCTTCAAGGTCCCGCGCGAGATCGTCTTTCTGCCCTCGCTCCCGCGCACCGCGACAGGAAAGCCGAGGCGGCGGTCGATCAGGGAGCCCGACCGGCGAGACGGCGCCACGTAGCCCGCTCGGGTGCCGCCGGGTCGGGGGAGCGCCGGTCCGCAGACGGCGAGAGCGAACATGACGGCCCGCCTACGGGTCGGATCCGCCCATCGAGCCGGGGGATCGCCGAGCCTCTGCCGGCGAGGCCCTCTCACTCCCCGGCCGACGTGGTCGGAGAAGACCGGTGAGAGACGAGGGGGAACAGCGGGTGGTCCATGGCGGCGCCGGCGGCGAGCTCGGCCTCGAGTCCCTCGAAGGGCGGTGAGGTCGCCCACGGCCTCGGAGCGTGGCGGGCGCCGGCGGACAGGTACCGGAGCGAGAGCACCCGCCGCCGGCCGGAGAAGGGGAAGCCGGGGGCGCCGTGCACCGTGAGGAAGTCGAAGAAGACGGCGTCGCCCGGTGCGAGCTCGAAGCTCCGGATGTCGAGCCCGTCGCGACCTGCCTCGAGGTCGGGGAGCTCGGCGAGGCTGCCCTCGGGGAACCACTTCGCCTCCTTCGCGAGAAAGGTCCGCGGCAGGTACCAGGGGCCGTGGTGCGACCCGGCGAGCAACTCGAGCGAGCCGGGGCGGGGCACGGGATCGACGGGGATCCAGGCGCTCACGCCGCGGCCGTCGACGTTGTAGTACGGCTGGTCCTGGTGCCACGGAGTCCGCTGCTCGGTGCCGCCCTCCTTCACGAGCACGTGGTCGTGGTAGAAGCGGACCGCTCCGCCGCCGAGCAGGCGGGCGGCGACGGCGGCGGCGGAGGAGGTCACGGCGAGCTCCTCCAGCGCCGGCAGCTCCTGCCATCTCACGAAGTCCTCGAAGAACCGCCCGGGGTCCTCGGGCCCGCTGGCCACCTTGGCATGGGGCCCCGGCCGCTCCATCACCGCCTCGATCACCTCGGCAGCCGCCGCCACCTCGGCCCGGCCGAACAGCCGGCGGACGCAGACGACCCCGTCCCGTGCGAACGCCGCCGCCAGCTCGTCGACCGGATCCGGCGATACGGGCGCGTCCGTCGGTGGCATCGGGCCATCATGCCCGAGCCTGCCTGCTCACGCCGGATCATGCCGCCCGGCGACGCTCCGGCGGAGAAGATCGGGGCCCGGCGCCCCGGAGCAGCTGCTCGACGGTCGAGCGGTACAGGACGCCGGCGGGCACGCCCGCGACGGCGACGGCGAACTCGTCGCGGTGGTAACGCGAGAGCGTCTCGAGCACGGCCGGGAAGACCGGCGTCGACGGGTCGAGCACCGGGCTCGTCCGGTCGCAGACCGAGCCGACGGGCGCGCCAGCCGGGCGCCCGACGAGGTCGACCATGGCCACGACCCCGACCACGGTGGACCCTTCGACGACCGGCAGCGCCCGACCGGGGAAGGCGGCGAGCCAGCCGCCGAGCTCCGCCACGCTCACGTGCGCCGGCACCGAGGTCGGGTCGCGCGCCATGACGTCGCCCACCACGAGGCCGTCCACCACCTGCTGGATCCCCGCACTCCTGCGCTCGGCACCGACGCCGAGCAGGACGAACAGACCGATGAGGATGAGCCAGAGGTCGAACAGCAGGCCGACGACGATCATGAGCACGGCGATCACCTGGGCGACGTTGGCGGCGATCCGCGTGGCGCTCACCTGGTCCCGGTGCCGGGCCAGCAGCGCCCGCAGCACCCTGCCACCGTCCATCGGCAGTGCCGGCAGCATGTTGAAACCGGCGAGCAGCAGGTTGAGCCATGCGAGCCTGGCCAGCCAGCTGCCGCTGAACAGCGTCGGCGGCCAGACCGGGGCACCGGTGGCGAAGGCCGCCAGACCCATCACGAGGGCGAGGCCCACGCTCGCGAGGGGGCCTGCGATCGCCACCTCGAGCTCCACGGTGGGAGGACCCGGCAGACCCGAGATCTGCGACATCCCTCCGATCGGCAACAGGACGATGCCTTCCACCTTGAGTCCGCGCCGTGCCGCCACCACGCAGTGGGAGAGCTCGTGCACCGTCACGGCCGCGAAGAGCGCGAGCACCCACAAGAGCAGCCAGCCCACCTCCGAGGCCGACGAGCCCGGTGCCGAGAGGACGACGAGCACGATGAGGAGCGAGAAGCTCCAGTGGACCGAGATCGGGATCCCGGCGATCCTGCCGATGCGCAGGGAGCCGTTCATGCCCGTGCCTCCTCGCACTGGACGAGGTCGTCGCTCCTAGACTTGCCGATGACCACATCCTGTGCCTCGCCGTGGCGCGAGAGCAGGGCCGAAGGTCATGAGAGCGGCGGACAGGAGGGACCGATGGCCGGAGAGGCGACCTGGGACATGCAGCCGATCGTCGTCGGCGTCGACGGCTCCGACCCGTCGCTGAAGGCGCTCGAGTGGGCCGTCCGCCAGGCCGAGCTGACCGGGGCCGAGGTGCAGGCGGTCACGGCCTGGCAGTGGCCGGCGAGCTACGGAGAGCCGATGCCCATCGCGCCGGGCTACGACCCGGAGGCCGACGCCAAAGGGGTGCTCGACGAGGCGACCGCACGGCTGCAACAGGCCCACCCCTCGGTCGTGATCCGCACCCGGGTGCTCGAGGGTTCGCCTGCCCAGGTCCTCGTCGAGGCGTCGCGCGGCGCCGGCCTGCTCGTCGTCGGCAACCGTGGCCACGGCGCCTTCGCCGGCCTGCTGCTCGGGTCGGTGAGCGAGCACTGCACGACCCATGCCCACTCCCCGGTCCTCGTCGTGCGCGACCGCGAAGCCTGACCCGTCAGCCGACCCGCTCCACCTCGCGCTCGCGCTCGCAGACGCGGGTCCCGCCCGTCACGATGGGCGAGCGGGCGACGAGGATCACCCCGACGACCATGGCGACGAGACCCGCCAGCTCGAAGGCGAGCCGCGGCGGGCTCAGGCTGAGGTGCTCACGGTAGACGCCGACGCCGAAGGCGATGCCGGTTATCGGCTCGAGGACCGTGATGGCGGGCAGCGAGGCGGCGAGCGGCGCCTCCTCGAAGGCGGACTGACCGAGCAGCATGGCGACGATGGCGACCGCCAGCAGCGAGAAGACGGGCCACGAAGCGAGCTCGGCGACCACGCCGTGGCTGAAGCCGACCATGGTCCGCTGGGTGAGGGCGTCCTGGAGCCCGTAGAGTGCCCCGGCCGCCGAGGCGAGCAGCGTCGCCTGCAGGTCGGTCGTGAACCGCCGCGAGATCGAGACGAGCACGGCCGAGACGAGGATGATGCTCCCGCCGGCCATGACCCAGTTCGGCCAGGGAAGGCGGGTCGTCGTGCCGCCGTGCGGGTTGCCCGCCACGATGAAGCCGACGAGCCCGAGCAGCAACAGGACGGCACCGGCCCACTCCCTCGGCCCGAGGTGCATCCGGTGCCACACGGCCGACAGCGGCAGGGCGAACAGCAGGTTCATCGCCATGAGGGGCTCGACGAGGGCGATGTCCGCCCTCCCGAGCGCGACGGCCCCGAGCAGCTGGCCGATGACCATGGCACCGACGCCGCCCAGCCAGAGCGGACGCTGCGCCAGCTTCACGAGCAGCTTCGGCGACAGCCGCTCGCTCGGCGGCTCCTGGGCGGCGGCGTGCTGCTGCACCACGAACCCGACGGCGAGGAAGAGGGCACACGCCAGGCTGATAGCGACCGCGACCGTCACAGAGGGCCTCCTACCCGTCGCCGCGGGGCCTCAACACGGCCGTCCGCGGTCGCCCGTAGGGCCCTTTAGCCCTAGTCCCCCAGCTCAGGCGGAGCGACGATGACGACGAGCGCGACCGGCGAAGGGAGGGCGGTGCGGATGCTGCGCCGCGACAACCGGGAACGGCCGGGACGGGCCCGGGCTGCAGGGCCGGCCTGCAGCCTGCCGGCGACGTCGTGAGCACCCGGGCGCCGTCGGAGTCGGACCGCACCGGGCGGGAGCGCGGCCTCACCTCCGACGAGGTGGCGGCTCGCGTCCGGGCGGGTGCCGTCAACGCCACGAGCACCCACACCAGCCGCTCATGGGCGGCGATCGTACGTGCCAACGTCCTCACCCGCTTCAACGCCCTGCTCGGCGGGCTGCTCGTCGTCATCCTCGTCATCGGCCCGTTCCAGGACGCCCTCTTCGGGGTGATCCTCGTCGTCAACACGGCGATCGGGGTCGTCCAGGAGGTGAGGGCGCGGCGCACCCTCGACCGGTTGGCGCTGCTCAGCGAGCCTCGGGCACGCGTCCTGCGAGACGGCACCGTCCTCGAGGTCGCACGGGAGGACGTCGTCGTCGACGACGTCCTCGTCCTCGGCCGGGGCGACCAGGTGGTGGCCGACGGCATCGTCCTCTCCGGCGACGGGCTCGAGATCGACGAGTCGCTCCTCACCGGCGAGGCGGAGCCGGTCGCCAAGGGGGTCGGCGAGAAGGTCCTCTCGGGGACCGCCGTCGTCGCCGGTACGGGTTCGGTGCGGGCGGTCGACGTCGGCCCGACGTCCTTCGCCCAGTCGCTCGCCGACGAGACGAGGCGATTCAGCCTCGTCCGCTCCGAGCTGCAGGAGGCCAACAACCGGATCCTCCAGCTCGTCACCTGGGCCATCGTGCCGGTGGCGGCCCTGTTGTGCTGGAGCCAGCTCTCCGGACCGGTCGGGGTGGCCGATGCCCTCCGCGGCTCGGTCGCCGGGGTCGCCAACATGGTGCCCGAGGGCCTCGTCCTGCTCACGAGCATGGCCTACGGTCTCGGAGCGCTCCGACTCGCCCGTCGCCGCGCACTCGTCCGGGAGCTTGCAGCCGTCGAGGGGCTGGCCCGGGTCGACGTCCTGTGCATCGACAAGACGGGCACCCTCACGACCGGCGAGCTCACGCCGCTCGAGGTGGCGGTCCTCGACGACACCGTGCCGGTGCACGCCGTCCTTGCCGCCATGGCGGCGACCGAGGCCAACCCGAGTGCCAGCCTGGCGGCGCTGGCGGCGGGCTACGACGGCCCGCTGCCGACGGCGACCGCCAGCATCCCCTTCTCCTCCGAGCGGAGATGGAGCGCGGCCAGCTTCGCCGCCTGGGGCTCGTTCGTGCTCGGAGCCCCCGAGGCCCTCGCCCCCGCGCTGGCCGGCGCCGGCGTGTCCCCCCGGGTTGCCGCCGAGACGGCACGCGGCCACCGGGTCCTCCTCCTCGCGAGGAGCCACCGGCCGCTCCGCGACGAGCTCCCCCGCCCGCTCGAGCCGGTCGCCCTCGCCGTCCTCGCCGAGCGGGTCCGGCCCGACGCGGCCGAGACCCTCGACTTCCTCGCCAGCCAGGGCGTCGCCGTCAAGGTCATCTCCGGCGACAGCCCGACGACGGTGGCGGCCATCGCCTCCGAGGTCGGCCTCGAGGGACAAGGCGTCGACGCCTCCAGGCTGCCGCTCGAGCCCGGCGAGCTGGCGCCCTACCTCGAGGCTCATGACATCTTCGGTCGGGTGGGCCCCCTCCACAAGCGGGCGATGGTGGCCGCCCTCCAGTCGGCCGGCCACGTGGTCGCGATGACGGGCGACGGCGTGAACGACGTCCTCGCCCTCCACGACGCCGACCTCGGAATCGCCATGGGCTCGGGGAGCCCGGCCTCACGGTCGGCCGCCCGCGTGGTCCTGCTCGACAACGCCTTCTCCTCCATGCCGCTCCTTCTCGGCGAGGGCCGGCGCGTCCTGTCGAACGTGGAGCGGGTGAGCAAGCTGTTCGTGACCAAGACCGTCTACGCCACGCTGCTCGCGCTCGCGATCGGCGTCAGCGGCGTGCCCTATCCCTTCTATCCTCGCCACTTCACCGTGGTGAGCACGCTCACTATCGGCGTGCCGTCCTTCTTCCTCGCCTTCGCCCCGGCCGCCACCCGGCTGCGGTCCGGCTACCTGCGGAGAGTGGCCCGCTTCACGGTGCCCGCCGGCATCGTCATCGCCGCCGCCACGCTCACGACGTACCTGATCGACCGGAGCGAGGAGGGTGGCACCATCCACGCCCGGACGGCGGCCGCCCTCACGCTCGGGACCGTCGGCCTGGTGGTCCTCGGCCGCGTCTGCCGGCCGTGGGCGGCCTGGAAGGTCCTCCTCGTCGGGGCGATGGCCGGAGGATTCGCCCTCGCCTTCGCCGTCCCGCTCGCCCGCCACCTGCTGGCGTTCCAGGCGGCGACGGGATCCGGGCTGCTCCTCGCCGGCACCTCGGCACTGGCTGCGATCGTGGTCCTCGAGGTGTTCTGGCAGGTCACCGATGGGCCGTGGCGACGGCGGAGTGGCCGAGGCGCGGACGACAGGGGCGGGTGAGCGGCTCGAGCGGCTCAGAGCCGTCCCTGGCTGCGCCAGGTCGTGAGCATCTTCTCGACCGTGCTGGCGGGGATGGCGAAGCCGATGTTCTGGGCCGAGGCGCCGGACGAGCTGGCTCCCGCCACCGCCGTGTTGACGCCGACGACGAGGCTCGAGGAGTTGACGAGCGGGCCACCCGAGTTGCCGGGGTTGATGGCGGCGTCGGTCTGGAGCATGTTCTTGAGCGTCACCGTCGAACCGTCCCCCGAGGTCGCCACGGCGCGGCCGAGGCCCGAGACGATGCCGTCGGTGACGGTCGGTCCTCCGGCGAGCCCCAGGGCGTAGCCGATGGCGATGACCCCGTCACCGACCCTCGTCGTCGAGGAGTTGGCGAAGTGCACCGTGGGCAGCCCGCTCTCACCGCTCACCTTCAACAGTGCGAGGTCCTGAGAGGGCTCGATGGCGGCCACGCTCGCCGGCAACGAGACTCCCGAGGCATCGAGGGTGACGCTGATCGACCGGGCACCCTCGACGACGTGGGCGTTCGTCAGGATGTCGCCGGTCGAGGTGACGACCATGCCGGTCCCTTCCGCCACGCTCTCGGTCGTCGTCAAGGGGAACATCGGGTTCTCGGTGCTCGTCACCGCCCGGATCGACGCCACGGCGGGGAGCAGGTTGCCGAGGACACCCTGGATGTCGGCCGGCCGGGTCACGAACTTGCTCGTGTTCGGGAGGATCCGGACGACGACGGTGCGCTGGGTCGTCTCGCCGAGACCGGCGGCCGTGGCGATCCCGAGGGCGCTCGCCCCGCCGACGAGCCCGGCGAGGAGCGCCAGCCCGATTCGACCGCCTCTCGGCGGCGGTGGCCGCCGGGGGGACTCCCGGCCGCCGGCCGGCTCCTCGAAGGTGCCGGCGGACTCCGGAAGTGCCATGCCGGAAGTCTGCGGCCGGCGAGTCGCACCTGCTAGGGCCATCGGTCCCATTCCCGGGCCCGCCCCGGAACGGGACCGCGGCCGCGGGCGAGCACCGCCACCGGCCGGGCAGCGCCGTGCCCGCCCACGCCCGCGGCGAGACGGTCGACGCCCACCGAACCGCCGGTCCAACCCCTCGTCTGCCGACCGTCCGGGGAGTCGCGACGGGAGCACGACGCCGGCGCGCCCTCACGGCGTGACGATCAGGCGAGCCCAGCCGGGCTTGCGACGTCGCCGGCCGAGGAGCCGGGCCTCCCCGGCGAGGGAAGGGCCCCGGGGAGCGAGCGCCGCGGAGGGGCGCGTGTGCGTGCACCCGACCGCAGGCGTTATACCGGCGGGTATGGTCGCCGTCCTCGCACACCGGGGGTTCTCCCACAGCGGGTTGGTCCGTCTCGACCAGCACTGGTACCTCGACGTGAACCGCTTCGCCCGGTCGACCTCCTTCGCCCACGGCTTCATGCACTGGTACGCCCTCTACGTGGGTGTCGGCATCCTCGGGGTGCTGCTCGTACTCGGCTGGTGGCGGGCGCGCCGCGCGTTCGACCCACGAAAGAGCGTGACAGCCGCCATCTGGGCCGGAGCCGGCACGATCATCGCCGTCGCCCTCAACCAGCCCCTCGGTCACCTCGTCGGCCGGCCCCGGCCCTTCCTCGCCTTTCCCCATGCCGAGGTGCTCGTCCCGAAGACGAACGACTTCACGTTCCCGAGCGACCACGCCGTGGTGGCGGGGGCAGTCATCGCCGGGCTGTTCCTGCTCGGGGACCGCCTGCTCGCCTGGATCGCCGTCGTCGTCGGCCTCTTCCTCGCCTTCGCCCGCGTGTACGTCGGCGCCCACTACCCCGCCGACGTCATCGCCGGGCTGCTGTTCGGCGCCTTCGTCGTGGTCGTCCTCGGCTTCCTCGGGCGCCCGCTCATCCGCCTCGGCGTCGACTTCGCAGCCGATGCCCGCGGACTGCGCGTGCTCGTCGTGGCGCCGCGCCGCCGAGCCGCCCCGGCGCACTCGAGGAAGGCCAGCGCCGAGTGGGTTCCCTGAGCCCGCAGGGGGGGCGCACCGGCGTGCGCCGCCACATCGCCGGAGCCGTCCTCCTCGCCCTCGTGCCCGCCCTCGCCGCCTGCGGCTCCTCGGGCGGGACCGTCAAGACCTCGTCCATCCTGCGGGCCGATCCGGCCGGACGGACCGTCCGCCTGCTCCTCGTGGCGAGCGCCACGTCGGCAGACGGAGGCTTCAACTTCGACGGCTACGGCAACGGCGCCATGCGCGTGAGAGTCCCGGTCGGCTGGCGGGTGACGGTCACCTGCAAGAACGCCGCCTCGGATCTCAGCCACTCGTGCGCCATCGTGACCGACGTCCCCATCGTCCCGACGGGAGCACCGCTCGCCTTCCCGGGCTCCTCCACGCCCCGCCCCCGCAGCGGGACGCCGCCAGGGGCCACCACCGTCTTCAGCTTCCTCGCCTCCCGGGTGGGCACGTACCGGATCG
>JAKACF010000270.1 GCA_021821585.1 Actinomycetes bacterium | reverse complement strand
GCGACGACGACCTCGGGGTGGGCTCGGGCGATCTCGCCCGCCAGCTCGGCGAAGTCGGACCGGCCCCTCGGAGACCAGCCGAGGATGGCGCCGTCGACAGCCGTGCGCCCCTCCCCGGTCGCCGCCAGCCCGGCACCGATGGCCAGCTCGAGCTGGTACATGACCGAGTCGCCGATGAACATGACCCGGACGGGGTGGCGAGGCGAGGGCCGCGCTCCGAGGTCGATCCGCCCGGACGGCGCCGGCAGGTGGACGCCGAAGACGCTCGTCCCCGAGCGACCGGGTGCCGCCGAGCGCCCGAGGAGCCGAGCGGCCGACAGCGCACCACCCACCATGCCGAGCGGCACGGCGACGAGCACGCTGGCGGCGAGGGCGAAGGAGACGGGCAGCACCGCCCGCCCGATCGGTCGTGAGAAGCGAGCCCGCCTGAGCGGCGCGTCGACGAAGGCGTAGGAGACGCTCGCGAGGACGAGTGTGATGGCGACGTCGACGAGGACCCGCTCGGCGCCCCTCAAGCCGAACGCCTGGTCGCCGAGGACGATCACGGGCCAGTGCCAGAGGTAGACCTCGTAGGAGGCGCGTCCGAGCAGCCGCAACGGGGGGGCCGCGAGCAGGGAGCGGACCGGCCCGGGACCGACGGCGGCGACGACGAGGAACGAGGCCGACGCCGCCACGAGGGCGAGGCCGCCGTCGAAGACGAGCGCGCCGGGACGAAGGGCGACCAAGGCGGCGAGCACGGTCCCGAGGCAGACGGGACCGACAACCGCGGGGAGCGGCCGACCCCTCCGCCCGCCGGGGAGCACCGCTCGCGACTCGAGCCAGATCGCCACCAGGGCTCCGGAGAGCAGCTCGAAGGCACGGCACTCGGTGCCGAAGTAGGCGGCATCGAGGCCCCGGCCGCCGTCGTAGACGAGTGCCATCCCGAGCGCCGAGGCGGCCGCCACGAGCCCGACCGGGAGGAGCAGACCCCGGCTCGAGCGCCGGGCGAAGACGGCGGCGAGCCCGAGCAAGAGGAGCGGCCAGACGAGGTAGAACTGCTCCTCCACGCCGAGGCTCCAGGTGTGCTCGAGGGGCGAGCGGGCGGCCAGCGCTCCGAAATAGGACTGCCCGGCTTGGAGGAAGTGCCAGTTGGCCACATAGAACAGGGCCGAGAGGCCGTCTCCTCGCAGCTCGGCCGGATTGACGAGTCCGGGGTCGAGGCGGGCGACGACACCGAGGCTCGCGAGCAGCAGCACGAGCCCGGGAAGGAGGCGCCGTGCGCGGCGGGCGAGGAAGGAGGCGAGGTCGATGCCACCCGTCTCGCGGCGCTCTGACAGCAGGAGCCTGGTGATGAGAAAGCCCGAGAGCACGAAGAAGAGGTCGACACCGAGGTAGCCACCCCGAACCGCACCGGGGTCGAGGTGGTAGGCGACGACGGCGACGACGGCGAGCGCCCGCAATCCGTCGAGGGCGGGCAGGTACCCGCTCGGGGGTTCGTCCTCGGTGCCGACCATCGCGCTAGATGTTGCCATCGGGCCGGTGGCGCCGTCGGGTGCATCCGACCGCCGGGTACGGTGTCCGGCGTGCGTCGTGCAGGGACCGTCCTTACGGCCGCCGTCGCCTACCTCGCCGTCGGCGTCGTCGCATGGTGGCACGTGTGGAGCGGCGCTCCCGGCCACACGATCACCTCGAGCGGATGGGGCGACCCGGCCCAGCAGATCTGGTACCTCGCCTGGGTGCCCCACGCTCTCGCGAACGGGCTCGACCCCTTCGTCACCCACGCCATGTTCGCCCCCGGGGGCGTGAACCTGATGGTCAACTCGAGCATCCTCTTCCCGGCCCTCGTGGCCACGCCTCTCACGCTGCTCGCCGGGCCCGTCGTCGCCTTCAACGTGCTGGTCGTCCTCGCACCGGCGGCGAGCGCCCTCGTCTGCTTCCTCGTCTTCTCCCGCTACAGCGACTTCGCCTTCGGCAGGTGGCTCGCCGGGCTCTTCTACGGCTTCTCCCCCTTCGTGCTGAACGACCTGGCCGACGGGCACCTCCACATGACCCTCCTCGTCTTCCCGCCGCTCGTGCTGGCGCTCCTCGACGACCTCGTCGTCTCCCAGCGGGGCTCGCCGCTCCGGCGGGGGGTGCTCCTCGGCCTCGTGCTCGCCGCCCAGGCGCTCACCTCGCTCGAGGTGCTCTTGATCGTGGCCGTCGTCTCTGCGGCCGGCATCGCCCTCATGGCACTGCGCCATCCGGCCGAGGCTGCTCGCCGGTGGCGGCGGGTGGCGACGGGCCTCGTCTCGGCAGGCGCCACGAGCGGGCTGCTCCTCGCGTGGCCGATCTGGGTCCTCGCCCGCGGGCCCCGTCGCTACCGGGGGAGCGTGTTCACCTCGCCCGAGTCCTACGTCATGTGGCTGAAGGCGCTCGTCTGGCCGAAGGCCGGCCCGGCCGCCCACCCCGAGCTGTGGGCCGCCTACGTCGGCATCCCCCTCGTCGCCGTCCTCCTCGTCGCCCTGGCGTGGCGGCGCTCCCCGCATGCAGGGCTCTACCGTCTCTGTGGCGCCCTCGTGGTGGTCGGCCTCGTCTTCGCCGCCGGCCGGACGCTCCATGTCACGCCGAGGCTGAGCACCGGCATCCCTCTCCCCGACCGGGTGCTCGCCCGGCTTCCCTTCGTCGAGAACCTCCTCCCGGTGAGGTTCATGATCGCCGTCGACCTGCTCGTCGCCCTCGTGTTCGCCGTCGCCCTCGGTGAGGTGCGCGACCGCCTCCAGGGCCGCCTGCGCGGCCGGATCGCCTCGGCCGCCATCGGCTCGGCGATCGCCGGCGCCGTCGGGGTCGTCGCCCTCGCTCCGCCCGTGCTCGGCGCCCGGCTGCCGTACCCGACCCGCACGATCGCCGTGCCGGCGGTCTACCGCTCGGCCGCCCTCACGCGTCTCGCGCCGGGCTCGGTGCTGCTCGCCTACCCGGTGATGAACGGCTTCGCCGCCGATCCGCTCATCTGGCAGGCGGAGCAACAGATCCCCTACGACATGGTCGCCGGGTACGCTTTCATCCCCTCCGGCGGGCCGCATCCCCTTGGGAGCCTGCCCCCCTCGCCGGTGACCGACCTCTT
Organism: Actinomycetes bacterium; assembly: GCA_021821585.1. Classification (GTDB taxonomy): domain Bacteria; phylum Actinomycetota; class Acidimicrobiia; order Acidimicrobiales; family Bog-793; genus JAKACF01. The sequence goes on along the minus strand of JAKACF010000270.1, from coordinate 899 downwards.
CGGGGACGCCGACATCGGGCTCATCGGGCCGTCCCTCCCGCCGGCGAGGGCGGCGGCAGTTCGCCGCCAGCTCGCCTCGCTCGAGGTCTCCGACGTCGTCGTCCTCGACCGGGGACGGCGCCCGGGCGACCTCGTCCGGATCCTCACCTCGATCCTCGGGCGGTCGCCCCGCCACCTCGACGGCGCCTACGTCTGGCTCCGGCTACGCCCGCCTGCGCTCGGGAGCTGAGGAGCCGGCGCCGAGCTCGGAGGCGACGAGCCCCGAGCGGGCGGCCGCCGCCAGTCCGGCGGCGACCGCGTCGCTCACCTCGGACCGCTCGCCGGCCACGACGACGAGCTCGGTGTTGCGGACGTGCGAGACCCGCCCCACCTTCACCCCCTTCGGGTTGTGGATCCCGATCCGGGCGCCGACGTAGCGGGGCCGCTCGATCCCGACGACGGCCACGTGGCCCCGGCCGGCGGCCTCGCACATGGCGACGAGGTCGTCGACGCCGAGCCACGACTCGTCGTTGTAGGAGACGAGGAGGAGGCCGGCCCTGACCGAGGCGATCACCTCCGCCAGGGCGAGCGGCATCTCGCGCCTCTTGTTGAACGGGCTGGCGTTCGCCTCGTCCCGGCAGTCGACCCGCTTGCAGGCGACGCCGTAGTGCTCGGGGGCGTCCCAGCGCACGAGCGTCTCCCAGACGTGGTAGTTGCCGAAGTAGCGGTGCTGGTTGTACGGCGGGTCGAGATAGGCGACGTCGACCGGGCCGAGGGTGGAGACGAGCTTCGTCGCGTCGCCGCGAAACGCCCTGCCCGGGCCCGCCACGAGCTCGGGCACCCGCAGCTCGAGGGGCTGGAGCGCCCGGGGCGCCCACGCCTTGAGGTAGGCCATCTGCAGCCCCGTCGTCGAGTCGACC
>JAKACF010000269.1 GCA_021821585.1 Actinomycetes bacterium | reverse complement strand
GATCCGCCGCCACGGCGGCGGGGAGGAGGCGGCCCTCGAGTTCCGGCCCCGCCTGGATCCCCGGGCCAGTCGGCTGACCCTGCGGATCCGCTCTCGGCGGAGGGAGGCGACGGTGCACATTGCCGCCGGCGGGCAACGGTCCTCCGGCGCCTCGGCGCGGTGATCCCCGTCTGCCCCGGTCCGGCGCCGGGTGGCGCCGGACCGGGGCAGACGCTCAGGCACCCGAGTTGACGAGGGCGGTAGCCGCCACGTCGAGGTTCTGGTGCCTCGAGTCGAGCACCACCTTGGACTGCAGGGAGTGCTGACCGGCCGAGGCGACGGCGTAGGAGACCGACAGCTGGCGCCAGGTGGAGCCCACCTGGCGGCAGGTCCGGGCCGTGTGGGTGCGGCCGAGCCCGCTCAGCACGAGGCAGACACGGGCCGAGGTGCGGCCCTTCGCCCGCACGAAGGCCGAGAACCGGAAGTGCTGGTGAAGCGGCAGGGAGCCAGGCACGACCTGGGAGAGCGATGCTCCGGGCACGCTCGTGTTCATCTGGAAGAAGTTCGTCCCCGCCGGCAGCTGCGACGCAGGGGCCGAGTAGGCGTGGCCGTTCACCACGGTGCCCTTGCGGGCCGGGGCGAGGTGCCAGTCCCGGGCCTCGTCGCGGGCGAAGCTCGCGTGCCCGAGGCCGTTGGCGTCGAGCTTCATGGCGTCGAGCTCGACCGCCGCAGGGGCGGAGCCGAGGACCACCGAGGCGCGGAGCCTCGCCACCCGCGGCACGTCGATGTCGAGCGGGGCCGCCAGGCGTACGAAGGCCCGACCGACGCGGCGACAGGTCGTGCCCGACGCCAGCCGGGCGCCGTCTCTCGCCAGGCCGTCCAACCGGTAGCAGACGCGCACGGGGCTGGCGGACGCACTGCGGACCCAGCCGGCGAAGGTGTAGCTCTCCCCGACGGCGACGGGCGCCCGCAGGCTCTGGTAGAGCGCGGCCCCCCTCCGCGAGGAGGAGAGCACGAGCTCCGAGCTGCCGTGGGGGAGGCCGCTCACACCGGTGGCCCGGCGGGCGGCCACCGGGGTGCCGGAGACGGCGCTCGTGCGCCACCCTGTCAGCCTCGGTGTCGTGAAGCCGGCGTCGGCGAGCAGGTTGGTGCCCCCCGAGACCCTCATCTGGACCGTGGCGGAGGCCCGCTGCCCGGCGGAGTCGCGGGCGGTGGCGGCGAAACGGTAGCGCCCGGTGGTGAGCGCCACGCCCTTCAGCTGCCCGCTCGGTGTCATGGCGAGCCCCGCCGGCAGCGCGCCGCCGGTCACCGACCAGCGGTCGTGTCCGCTCCCGCCGGTCGAGGAGAAGGCTCGGAAGTAGCCGTCGTCCACCCTGGCCGAGGCCGAGCTCCCGCTCGCCACCCGAAGTGGTGGCAGATGGCGGACAGGAGCGTGCACGACGCCGATCGGGGTCCACCCCGGCCACCCCACCATCTCGATGCGGCCGTGGCGGAGGTAGGCATGGGACAGCACGTTCGCACGGTCGGTGTTCTGGTTGACGATCGTGAGGTAGCTGCCCTGCACCCTGGCGATCACGGCCGCGTGCCCGGCGCCTCGGCCGCCGGGGGCGTCGAAGCTGATGACGTCACCCGGCCAGACGCGGTTGACGGACCCCTGCCGCTGCTCTCGCATGAAGCGGGGAGCGGTGGCGAAGAGCTGGTTCCCGTTGCCGAGCCAGGGCGAGCGGATCCAACCCTTCGACAGGTACAGGCGGTCGACGAGCTCGACGCACTGCCAGGCGTATCCGTCGACGACGACACGCCCCGACGGGGTCCTCGTCGAGTGGAGGCAGTCGGTGAAGCTGCCCGAGACGCCGTTCGAGTAGACGCGGACGCCCCGAAAGCCGCCGGGCCAGACGGCCCCGAGGTAGACCCGTCCGAAGTCGGCCGGACCGTGGCAGCTGCCCGCCGATTGCACGGCGGCACCGGCGGTCGCGGCGGCACCCGTCCCGAGGACGGCACCGGCGGCGGTGAGCGGAGCAACGATGCCCGCTCCGAGTAGCCATCTGACCACTCTTCGTGATGTCCGCCTGCCGCGCGGGCGCGACGGACGAGGTGATGCTGTGAGCACTGCGGCCTCCCTCGCAGGTCGAAGGGCCGCAGGCTAAACCACCTTTCCCGTTGCGTTTCCGTGACGGCGTAAGCAGAAAGCGGCCCTCGACACCCGGCCGTCAGAAGAGGGCGGCAGCGAGCTCCCGGTACTCGGCGAGGGGGAACGAGTCGCGGGTGTCACGAATCACCTGGATGCAGACGTGATCTGCACCCGCCGCGAGGTGCTCCCGCAGACGCTCGGCGACGCGCCCGACCGTCCCCCAGGCGACGACGGCGTCGACGAGCCGGTCGCTACCTCCGCTTTGCAGGTCGTCAGCTGACCACCCGAGGGCGCGGAGGTTGCCGGCGTAGTTCGCGAGGCCGAGATAGCCGCTCGTGTAGCCGCGGGCGAGCGCCCGGGCGTCGGCCGCCACGTCCGAGAGCACGACGGCGACCTCCGGGGCGAGGAGCGGTCCCTCGCCGAGCACCTGCCGGGCGTGCGCCGTGTGCTCGACCGGGACGAAGTAGGGATGCGCTCCGAGCGACCGCCCGCCCGCCAGGCGGAGCATCCGGTCCCCGAGGGCGGCGAGGATCCTCTGCGGCGAGGCCCCCGCCGCGTCGAGGCCGTCGAGGAACTCCGCCACCTTGTGGCGGGGGCGCAGGTACCGTTCCCCGGCGCGCTCGACGATCGGGGCGTGGCTCGCTCCGACGCCGAGCAGGAAGCGGCGGCCGAGCGAGGCGGCCTCGGCGGCGACCTCGGTCGGGTCGTTCGGCCACACCGAGAGGATGCCGGTGGCGACGACGGCCCGTTCGGTCCACTCGAGGAGGTCGCCGAAACGCCGAGGGATGCCGCGCTCGAAGCCGGCCGAGGCCCACAGTGTGCCGTAGCCGAGCTGTTCCATCTCCGCCGCCACCTGGTCGCCGGGCGTCGCGCCGGCCTGCCAGGTACCGCTCCACCAGATGCCGAATCGACCGAGCTCCATCGGTGGGGAGGCTATTGGCCAAGCCCGCCCGGCCCCGCGGGCGGCTAAGACCGGGAGGCGAGCACCTCGGCGATCTGGATGGCGTTGAGAGCGGCGCCCTTTCGCAGGTTGTCGCCGGAGACGAACAGCGCGAGCCCGCGGCCGTCGGCCACCGTCGGGTCCCGGCGGATCCGCCCGACGAGGGAGACGTCGCCGCCGGCGGCGTCGAGCGGAGTGGGCATCGGCGACAGCCGGACGCCGGGGGCGGCCGCCAGCGCGTCGGTCGCCTGCTCGACCGAGACCGGCCGCTCGAACTCGATGTTGATGGCCGCGCTGTGCCCGGTGAAGACGGGGACGCGCACGCAGGTGCAGGAGACGGCGAGGTCGGGCAGGCCGAGGATCTTGCGCGACTCGTCGCGGAACTTCTGCTCCTCGTTCGTCTCGCCGGAGCCGTCCTCGACGAGGCTGCCGGCGACCGAGAGGACGTTGAACGCGATCGGCCCGGGGAACTTCGAGGACGGGGGGAAGTCGACGGCCCGCCCGTCGTGGGCGAGGGCGGCGGCATCCGCTCCGACCTTGCGCACCTGCTCGTCGAGCTCGGCGACCCCGTCGAGGCCGGCGCCGGAGACCGCCTGGTAGGTCGAGACGACGAGGCGGCGCAGGCCGGCCAGGTCGTGCAGCGGCTTCAGCACGGGGATGGCCACCATCGTCGTGCAGTTCGGGTTGCCGACGATGCCCTTTCGGATGTCCGCCAGCGCCGAGGCGTTGGCCTCGGGGACGACGAGCGGCACATCGTCGTCCATGCGCCAGGCCGAGGAGTTGTCGATGACGATCGCCCCTGCGGCCGCCACGACCGGCGCGAGACGCCGCGAGGCGGCGGCGCCGCAGGAGAAGAGGGCGAGGTCGATCCCCGAGAAGTCGGCGCCCTCCACGTCCTCGACGACGACCTCGGAGCCCTGCCAGGTGAG
>JAKACF010000268.1 GCA_021821585.1 Actinomycetes bacterium | reverse complement strand
ACGTGATCGAGGCGCCCGCACCCGCACTGGCGGTGTGACCGGCGGGCTCCGGCCCGACGCCCTCCCGACGGGATGGCACGCCCGCTGCCCGCGCCCTTACGCTTTCTCCATGGCAGCTGAGGGTGAGAGCCGGCGGACCGACTCGGGCATCGAGATCCGGCGCCGCTACGGACCCGACGACCTCGCCTCGTTCGACGCCGCCCAGGCGCTCGGCGAGCCGGGCGAGTTCCCCTACACCCGCGGCGTCCAGCGGGACATGTACCGGGGTCGGCTGTGGACCATGCGCCAGTACGCCGGCTTCGGCACCGCCGAGGCCACGAACGAGCGCTTCAAGTTCCTCCTCCAGGCAGGCCAGACCGGGCTCTCGTGCGCCTTCGACCTGCCCACCCAGATGGGCTACGACTCGGACCACCCCCGCGCCGAGGGGGAGGTCGGCAAGGTGGGCGTGGCGATCGACTCGCTCGAGGACATGCGGCGCCTGCTCGACGGCATCCCCCTCGGCGAGGTCTCGACCTCCATGACCATCAACGCCACGGCCGCCATCCTGCTCCTGCTCTACGAGCTCGTCGCCGAGGAGCAGGGCGTCCCGGCCGGGAAATTGAGCGGGACGATCCAGAACGACATCTTGAAGGAGTACGTGGCGAGGGGCACCTACATCTACCCGCCCCGCCAGTCGATGCGCCTCGTCACCGACACCTTCGCCTACTGCGCCGAGCGGGTGCCGGGCTGGAACACCATCTCCATCTCCGGCTACCACATCCGCGAGGCCGGGTCGACGGCCGTCCAGGAGCTCGCCTTCACCCTCGCCGACGGCATCGCCTACGCCGAAGCGGCAATGCAGGCCGGCCTCGAGGTCGACGACTTCGCCGGCCGGCTCAGCTTCTTCTTCAACGCCCACAACAACCTCTTCGAAGAGGTGGCCAAGTTCCGCGCCGCCCGGAGGATGTGGGCCCGGATCATGACCGAGCGCTTCGGCGCCACGAGCGAGCGCTCCAAGCGGCTCCGCTTCCACACCCAGACCGGCGGTTCGACGCTCACGGCCCAGCAGCCCGAGAACAACGTCGTCCGGGTGACCACCCAGGCGCTCTCCGCCATCCTCGGTGGCACCCAGAGCCTCCACACCAACGGCTTCGACGAGGCGCTCGGCCTGCCGACGACGCGGGCGGCGAAGCTGGCGCTTCGCACCCAGCAGGTCCTCGCCTACGAGTCGGGCGTGACCGACACCGTCGACCCGCTGGCCGGTTCGTACTACCTCGAGTCGCTGACCGACGAGGTCGAGCGCCGTGCGACCGAGTACCTCGAGCGGATCGACGAGATGGGCGGCGCCGTCGCCGCCATCGAGCAGGGCTTCCTCCAGGACGAGATCGAGCAGGCGGCGTACGCCTACGCCAAGGCGGTCGACTCCGGCGAGAAGGTCGTCGTCGGCGTCAACCGCTTCGTCGACTCCGAGGCGGAGGAGCCCGAGGTCTTCCCGATCGACCCGGCACTGCAGCAGGCACAGGTCGAGCGGGTGCGGTCGCTGCGGGCCCGCCGCGACCATGAGGCGGTCGGCACCGCCCTGGGCGACGTGGCAGCGGCCGCCCGGGGGACCCAGAACCTCCTCGTGCCCATGCGGGCCGCCCTCGAAGCCGGGGCGACGCTCGGAGAGGTCTCGGACGTGTTGCGCGACGCCTTCGGCGTCTACCAGCCGGCCCGCTGAGCCGGCGGGCTGCATCACGGCCGCCCGGTGGGGGCGCCCGGACGAGGACGGGCCGGAGGTGGCCCGCGCTCCTAGGCTGTCCCGGTGACCACCGTCCTCGATGCGGCGACGCTCCGGCGAACCTGCCGGCGGACCGGCCGGGTCCTCGAGGGCGTCGGTGCCGGGCAGCTCGAGGCGCCGACCCCGTGTGCCGAGTGGACGGTGCGCGAGGTCATGGCGCACCTCGTCGCAGCCGCCGACTTCTTCGCCGACGTGGCCGAGCTCGGGGAGTCACCCGAGGGACGGCCCTGGCCCGAGTACCGGGCTGACGAGCTCGCCACCGCCTTCTCTCGCCAGGCGGGGCGGCTCGTGGCGGCCTTCGAGCGCGAGGGGGCGATGGCCCGGCCGATGCGCCTTCCCACCGGCGCGGCCACCGGCCGGCTGGCCGTCCAGGTGGCGACTGCCGAGGTGTTCGTCCACGGCTTCGACGTGGCGGCGGCGACCGGGCAGGGATTCGGTGACGACGCTCTCGCCGAGGCTCTCCTCTGCTCGGACTACGTGGCGCTGTGCGCCGAGGTCCGCCACGACCCGACGAGACCGTTCGCGGCCGAGGTGCTCCTCGCCCGCCCCGCCGGCGCCACGGACCGGCTCGTGGCCTTCCTCGGCAGGGACCCGGGCGCCTCCGGTCCGACGGTCTCTCAGGCGACCGGGAGCTCGGGGCCCCCGGCGCCGTAACCCTCGAGCGAGGGCCAGCGGACGACGACGAGCACCGAGTCCTCCTCGGCACGCCAGGTGTGCGGCACACCCCGGAACAGGACGTAGTCGCCCCGTCGCTCGAGGCGGACCCGCCGGGAGGGGAGCTCCACCGTGAATCGTCCCTCCACGAGCAGGATCAGGGCGCTCCTCGACTCCGCGGCCACCCACTCGGGGCGCTCCTCGCCCGCCGGGTGTGCGCCCCACTTCACCTCGACCCCGGTCTCGTGGCGGGGGTCGTCCGGCTCCATGAAGTGCCCCACCAGCCACCCGCGGCGACTCGGCCCGTCCACCTCGGCGTTGCCGACGTGGACCTCGCCCGTCACGCCGGGGCGGACCGGTCCGCCGAGTATGCCGACGCCGTCAGCCGCGCCCGCTGGCTCTCGTCGGTCGCGAGGTCGACCACCGTGAAGGCCATGGCGGCCGCCCCGTCGGTCACCGCCCTGTCGGCGGCCGGGGAGGCGGCCGCGGCGGTGAACTCCGGCTGGTGGTTCACCGCCGGCAGGCAGTCGAGGCCCACCATCGGGTGGATCGAGGGGATGGCGAGCGAGACGTTGGCCATGTCGGTCGAGCCGCTCATCGTCCTTCCTCCCGGCAGGGGGAAGGCGCGACCGAGCGCCTCGGCGTTGCGCACGTAGAGGGCCGCCATCTCCTCGTCGGTGTGGAACTCCGAGTAGGTGGGGCCCTGCGGCACGATCTCGAGCGAGGCGCCGGTGGCGAGCGCCCCAGCCTCGAAGCAGGCCCGCACCTTCGGCGACCACTCCTCGAGACGCTCGAGGGTGCGCGCCCGGACGTAGTACTTCGCCTTGGTGAGCGCCGGGATGATGTTCGGCGCCATCCCGCCGAGGGTCACGATGCCGTGCACCTGGTCCTGGTCCTCGCCGTGCTGGCGGAGCAGCCCGATGGCCACCTGGGCGACCGTGAGGGCGTCCGCCGCGTTGACCCCGTGGTGGGGATAGGCGGAGGCGTGCGCCTCCTTGCCCCGGTAGACGACGTCGTAGTGCTCGACGGCGAGGCAGGGCATGCGGTCCAGCTCGCCCGGGGCGGGGTGCACCATCATGGCGGCGTGGACGCCGTCGAAGGCGCCCCGCTCCATCATGAGCACCTTGCCGCCGCCGCCCTCCTCGGCGGGCGTCCCGAGCACCCGGACGGTCACGCCGAGGTCGTCCGCCACCGCCGCCAGCGCCCGCCCGGCGCCGATGGCGGCCGAGGCGATGATGTTGTGCCCGCAGGCGTGCCCGATGCCGGGCAGGGCGTCGTACTCGGCGCAGATGGCGATCGTGAAGGGGCCCGACCCGGCGGTCGCCGAGAAGGCGGTCGGCAGGTCGGCCACGCCCCGTTCGACCTTGAAGCCGGCCTCGGAGAGCATCTCGGCGCACCAGGTGGACGCCTGCTCCTCCTCGAAGCCGAGCTCGGGATGCCCGTGGATGCGGTGGCTGAGGGCGACGAGCGCCTCGCCGTCGGCCGACACCGCCGAGGCGAGGCGGTCCTTTGTCGCCGCCGGGGCGCTCACTCGAGCACCGCCACGACGTCGCCGGCCCCGAGGGC
>JAKACF010000267.1 GCA_021821585.1 Actinomycetes bacterium | reverse complement strand
GGCCACGATGACGAACTCGTCGCCTCCGTAACGCGCCACGGTGTCGGTGTCGCGGACGGCCCTGTGGAGCCGGCTCGCGATCTCGACCAGCATCTCGTCGCCGGCGTCGTGGCCGAGGCCGTCGTTCACGAGCTTGAAGCGGTCGATGTCGAGGAACATGACCGCCACCGAGCCCTCGCGCCGGGACAGGCGGGAGACGGCCCGGGCGAGACGGTCTCGGAGGAGGACCCGGTTGGGAAGGCCCGTCAGGGCGTCGGTGAGGGCCTGGTGGGCGAGACGCTCCTCGATCGCCTTGCGGTCGGAGATGTCGCGCATGAAGGCGCGGAAGTGCGAGCTCTGGCCGACGGTGACCTGCACGACCGAGACCTCGACCGGCAGGGCGCGACCCGAACGGCTCTCGGCCGTCATCTCGAAGGGCTGCTGCAGGAGATGGGAGGCCCCGCCCTTCACCACCTCTTCGAACATCCGGCGGAAGGACTGCCGGTCGTGCTCGGGCAGGATGAGCTTGGCGAGCTCGGAGCCGATCGCCTCGCTGGCGGCCCAGCCGAAGATCCGCTCGGCGGCGGGGTTCCACTCGGTGACGTAGCCGAAGCGGTCGATCCCGAGGAACGCCTCGCTCGTCTCCTCGATGACGCGGCGGAGGATGACCTCGCTCTCGCGCCGGGCGGCGTCGGCGAGGTGGCGCTCGGTGACGTCCCTGAAGTTGCCGACGACACCACCGATGGCGGGCACGTGCGACAGGTCCGTGAGCGTCTGCTCGAACCAGGCGTAGGTGCCGTCGGGCCGCCGCATGCGCCACTCACGAGTGATGGGCCTCCCGGCCGCCAGTGCAGCCTCGACCTCGGCCATGTCCGCCGCCACGTCGTCTGGGTGGAGGAAGTCCCAGCCGTTCTTCCCGATGAGGTCGGCCGGTCTCCACCCGACGACACGCTCGACCGAGGGGCTGACGAAGATGATGCGGCCCGAGCGCCGGAAGACCATCGCGATGTCGCTCGAGTGCTGGAACAGGGCGCGCAGGCGCTCCTCTGAGGCCATGAGGGCCGCCTTGGCCCGGAACTCCTCGCTCGGGTCGCTTGCCAGGCTGAGCACGGCGAAGACGTTCCCCTCTCGGTCTCGAAGCGGCGAGCGGCCGACCCGCAGCATCCCGCGCTCGCCGTCGGCGGTACGGGTCTCGATCTCGCCGAGCCACACGTCGCCCGCCAGCAGGCGCTCCCACTGGGCCTGCCAGGCGGCATCGTCGAGGGCGGTGGCGGCGGCGAGCTCGGACAGCGGGCGACCGAGGAGCTCCTCCCGGTGCTCGTAGCGCAGCAAGGAGAGGGCGGCCGTGTTGCACCAGGCGATGGTCGCGTCGCGGGCGATCACGAGGGCGCCCTGCGGCAGCTCCTCGAGCCCCTCGACGAGGCCGGTCCCGCGCAGCGCGGCAGCGACCTCGTCTCGGTCCAGATTCCCCTCGTCGGACACCTCGGCAATTATCGTCCCCGCGGCCGGGCGGCTTGAGGACCGCCGCTCAGCTCCTGCGCGCCAGCACGACGCAGCGGCCCGGAATCGTCACCGGCCCCGAGCGGAGGGCCAGAGCCCCGGGCTCTCTCGCAGAGGTCGCCACGAGCTCGAAGGACCGGCCGAAGGCCGGGGGCAGAGTCCACTCGATCGCCTCGTGGTGGGCATTGAACAAGACGACGAAGGAGTCGTCGACGACCGGCTGACCCCGCGGGTCGCGGTAGTCGATCGCCTCACCGTTGAGGAAGACGCCTACGGCCTTGGCGAAGCCCGGCTCCCAGTCCTCGTCGGTCATCTCGGCCCCGTCGGGCCGGAACCAGCCGAGGTCGATCGTGCCGCGGATGGCGCGTCCCCGGAAAAAGCGCCTCCGGTGGAAGACCGGGTGCTCACGCCGGAAGGCGATCAGCAGGCGGGTGAACTCGAGCAGGTCGTCGTCCACCTTGGCCCAGTCGTACCAGGAGAGCTGGTTGTCCTGGCAGTAGGCGTTGTTGTTCCCGCCCTGGGTCCGTCCGATCTCGTCACCCCCGAGCAGCATCGGCACGCCCTGGGAGAGGAGGAGCGTGAGGAGGAAGCTGCGCTGCTGGCGGGACCGGAGCGAGAGGACCTCCGGATCGGTCGTCGGTCCCTCGACGCCGCAGTTCCACGACCGGTTGTGCGACTCGCCGTCGCGGTTGTCCTCCCCGTTCTCCTCGTTGTGCTTGTCGTTGTAGGAGACGAGGTCGGCGAGGGTGAAGCCGTCGTGGGCGGTGACGAAGTTGACGCTCGCCGAGGGGTGGCGGGCGTCGTCCTGGTAGAGGTCGGAGCTCCCCGTCAGGCGGGAGGCGAACTCGCCCATTGTCCGGTCCTCGCCTCTCCAGTAGTCCCGCACGACGTCCCGGTAGCGGCCGTTCCACTCCGACCAGAGCGGCGGGAAGTTGCCGACCTGGTAGCCGCCCTCACCGACGTCCCAGGGTTCGGCGATCAGCTTCACCTGGCTCACGATCGGGTCCTGCTGGATGAGGTCGAAGAAGACCGACAGCCGGTCCACCTCGTGGAACTGGCGGGCGAGCGTGGCGGCGAGGTCGAAGCGGAAGCCGTCGACGTGCATCTCGGTCACCCAGTAGCGCAGCGAGTCCATGATCAGCTGCAAGGTGTGCGGGTGCCGGACGTTCAGGCTGTTGCCGGTCCCGGTGGTGTCGAAGTAGAAGGCCGGATTCTCGGGGACGAGGCGGTAGTAGGCGGCGTTGTCGATGCCCTTCATCGACAGCGTCGGCCCGAGGTGGTTGCCCTCGGCGGTGTGGTTGTAGACGACGTCCAGGATGACCTCGATCCCGGCTTCGTGCAGGGTCTTCACCATCTGCTTGAACTCCTGGACCTGCTCGCCACGCTGGCCGCCGCTCGAATAGCCGTTGTGGGGGGCGAAGAAGCCGATCGAGTTGTAGCCCCAGTAGTTCCGGAGCCCCTTCTCGACGAGATGGGCGTCGTGGACGAACTGGTGCACCGGGAGCAGCTCGACGGCGGTGATCCCGAGGCTGCGCAGGTAGTCGGTCGCCACCGGGTGGGAGAGGCCGGCGTAGGTGCCCCGGAGCGCCTCGGGGATGTCGGGATGGCACATCGTGAGGCCCTTCACGTGGGTCTCGTAGATCACCGAGTCGTGGAGCGGGATGTCGAGCGGGCGGTCGTTCCCCCAGTCGAAGTACGGGTGATGGACCACCGACAGCATGGTGCAGGGGGCCGAGTCCTCGGTGTTCGGCCGGTCGGGGTCGGCGAAGTCGTAGGAGAAGCAGGACGGGCCCCAGGACACCTCACCCTCGATCGCCCGGGCGTAGGGGTCGATGAGGAGCTTGGCCGGATTGCAGCGCTGACCCCGTGCGGGGTCCCACGGTCCGTGCACGCGAAAGCCGTAGCGCACGCCCGGCCCGACGTTCGGCAGGTAGGTGTGCCAACAGAAGGCGTCCATCTCCTCGAGGACGATGCGCTCCTCGACGAGCCCGTCGGGGCCGTCGTCGACGAGGCACAGCTCCACCCTCTCGGCCACCTCGGAGAAGATCGAGAAGTTCGTCCCCGAGCCGTCGTAGGTGGCCCCGAGGGGAAAGGGCCTCCCGGGCCAGGTCTCACGGGTCACGAGGCGGGCTCCTCCTCGCGAGGGGCGAGCACGGCGAGCGAGTCGGGCGGCAGCACGATCGTGGCGTCGCGAAGCTCGATGCCGGGGTCGGAGACGAGCGCCGGGCGCCAGCTCCCGACGCGCCCGCCGAGCGGCACGTGGGCGGCGGCGGCGCCGAGGTTGAGCGCCACCGCGAGACCCGGACGCTCGACGAGCAGCCACCCCGCGGCCTCGTCGAAGACGGTCTCGGCCGTCGGGAGCCGAGCACCGGCGAGGCCGGGTGTCCGCTTCCTCAGAGCGAGGAGCTCCCGGTACCAGGCGAGCATGTCGTCGTGGGCCTGCCGCTCGAGCTCGGCCCAGCACAGCTTGGAGCGCGCGAAGGTCTCCGGGTCCTGCGGATCGGGCACCTCCTCGG
>JAKACF010000266.1 GCA_021821585.1 Actinomycetes bacterium | reverse complement strand
GACGACCGGGACCGGCGCCTTCGTGACGAGGCGGCGCACCGAGGCCCGCGTCGTCCGCTCGGTCCCGAGCCCGGGGCCGACGACGAGGGCGCTCGTCCGCTCGAGCCCCTCGAGGGCGGCCTCGTGGAAGCCCGTCGCCGGCAGCACGCGGCTCACGGCCTCGCTGACGGGCAGGTCGCCGGGGGCGGCGCCGGGAATGCCGAGGCGCACCATCCCCGCTCCCGCCCTCGAGGCGGCGCCGGCGACGAAGCTCGCCGCCCCGTACATGCCGGGCGACCCGGCCACGACCGAGAGCGCCGTCTTCCACTTGTGCGACTCGGCGCCCCGGGCGGGGAGGAGCTCCACGACGTCCTCGTCCTCGACGAGGCGGATCGGGCACTCCGCCGCCGCCGGCACCGGGAGCCCGATCGGGCGGAGCCTCACCTCGCCGGCGTGCCGGCGGCCCTCTCCGAGGAGGAGGCCGGGCTTGAGCGAGCCGAAGGTGACGGTGGCGCGCGCCCGGACGGCACCCGGGTGGGCCTCGCCGGTGTCGGCGTCGACGCCCGTCGGGAGGTCGACGGCGAGCACCGGGGCGCCCCCCGACTCGGGAGCGTCGTACTCGCCCCGAAAGCCCGTCCCGAAGGCGGCGTCGACCACGAGGTCGCAGGCGGGCAGGCGGGCGGGCAGCGCCCGGGCGTCGACGACGAGCGTGCGCACGCCGCGCCGGGCGAGCACCCGGGCGGCCACCTTGCCGTCGGCGCCGTTGTTGCCCGGCCCGGCGACCACGACGACCCGCCGGCCGTAGCCGCCCCCGAGGAGCCGGAGGGCCTCGATCGCCACGGCGGTGCCGGCCCGCTCCACGAGGCGTTCCACCGGGATCCCCGAGCCGGCGGCGGCGGCGTCGACGGCACGCATCTCCTCGGTCGTGAGTACGGGCTGCATGCTCTCGTCCTAGCGGGCGATGACGACGGCCGAGGCGGTCTCCTCGGTGTGGGTGAGGGACAGGTGGAACGACTCGACGCCGAGACGCCCGGCGAGCTCGGCCGCCCGCCCCGAGACCTCGAGGCGCGGCGCCCCGCTCTCGAGCCGGCGGACCTCGAGCTCGCGGAAGGAGACCGCGCCGATCCCCACCCCGAGGGCCTTCATCGCCGCCTCCTTGGCGGCGAAGCGAGCGGCGAGGCCGGGCACGGGGTCGCGGCGGGCCGCGAGGGAGCCCCGCTCCGCCTCGGTGAAGAGCCTGCCGGCGACACCGGGTCGGCGGGCGAGCACCTGGCGGAAGCGCCGCAGCTCGACGAGGTCGATCCCGACGCCGATCACTCGACGGTGACGACCTTGGCGAGGTTGCGCGGCCGGTCCACGTCGTTGCCCCGGGCCTTGGCGACCGAGTAGGCGAGGACCTGCAGGGGGACGACCGAGACGACCGGCGCCAGCAGCTCGTCGGTCGCCGGCACCTCGAGGACGTGGTCCGCCAGCCGCCCGGTCTCCTCGTCGCCCTCGTCGGTGACGGCGACGACCGTCGCCCCCCTCGCCTTGATCTCCTCGATGTTGGCGAGCAGCTTCGGCCAGAGGGCGCCGCGGTTGGCGACGACGACGGCGACGGCGTGGCGGTCGATGAGCGAGATGGGGCCGTGCTTCATCTCCCCCGCCGCGTACGCCTCCGCCCTCACGTAGGCGAGCTCCTTCAGCTTGAGCGCCCCCTCCAGGGCGACCGGGTACCCGACGTTGCGGCCGAGGAAGAAGACGTCGTTCACCTCCGCCAGCCGGGCCGCCACGGCGGCGTACTCGTCGCTGCGTCCGAGCGCCTCTGCGACGAGGCCCGGCAGCGCCTCGATCTCCCGGGCGAGGCGGGCGAGCTCGTCCTCGCCGAGGCTCCCCCGCAACCGGGCGAGGTGGAGGGCGAACACTTGGAAGAGGATGATCTGGGCGACGTGGCACTTGGTGGAGGCGACACCGATCTCGGGGCCGGCCCTCGTGTAGATGACGGCGTCGGCCTCCCGGGCCATGAGGGAGTCGACGACGTTCGTGATGGCCATCGTCCGTGCCCCCCGGCGGGCCGCCTCCGCCAGCGCGTGGTAGGTGTCGACCGTCTCGCCCGACTGGCTGATGGCGACCACGAGCGTCCGGTCGTCGAGGACCGGCTCGCGGTAGCGGAACTCGCTCGCGATCTCGGCCGTCGCCGGCAGCTTCGCCCAGCGCTCGAGCGCCAGCCGGCCGATCTCGCCGGCGTGGAAGCTCGAGCCGCAGGCGACGACGACGACCCGCTCCACCCGGCGAAGCTCGTCCTCGAAGGCGGCCAGCTCCTCGAGCTCGGTCGTCCCCTCGGGCAGGACCCGCTCGAGCAGCGTGTCGGCGAGCGCCCGGGGCTGCTCGTGGATCTCCTTCGACATGAAGTCCTCGTAGCCGTCCCGCCGGGCGGCCTGGACGCCCCAGGCGACCCTGAGCGGCGAGGGCTCGACAGGCTCGCCGGCCGCGTCGACCACCTCGAGCGAGCCCGGCCGGACGACGGCGATCTCGCCGTCGCCGAGGGCGTACAGCTCCCGGGTCGTGCCGAGGACCGCCGCGATGTCGGAGGCGACGACGCCGGCGCGCTCGGTCCGCCCGATGATGAGGGGAGAGGTCCGCCGGGTGGCGACGAGGGTGTCCGGCTCGCCGGCGTAGGAGATGGCGAGCGCGTAGTCGCCCCGCAGCACCGCCGCCGAGCGGCGCACCGCCTCGAGGAGGTCGGCGCCGGTCTCGAGCTCGGCCTCGACGAGATGGGCGACCACCTCGCTGTCGGTGGCCGAGGTGCGCCGGTGGCCGGCCGCGTCGAGCTTGGCGGCGAGCTCGCGGTGGTTCTCGATGATGCCGTTGTGGACGACGGCGACCCGGCCGGTGCAGTCGAGGTGGGGATGGGCGTTCTCCTCGGTCGGCGCCCCGTGGGTGGCCCAGCGGGTGTGGCCGAGGCCGGCACGCCCTCTCGGGGCGCCGGCGCCGAGGCGGGCGAGCTCGGCGATCGACTGGGCCCGGACGGCCGAGCGGAGCCGGAAGAGGCCGGCCTCGTCGCCCTCCCCGGTGACGAGGGCGATGCCTGCCGAGTCGTAGCCCCGGTACTCGAGCAGCTCGAGGCCCTCGAGCAGGGTGGACAGCGGGTCCTCGACACCCGTCACGGCGATGATCCCGCACATGCAGAGGAAGGCTACCCATCGCGGGAGGTGCTCCCCCCGTCACCGGGATCAGCCCAGCTCGCGCCTCACGACGTCCGCCAGCTGCTCGGCGAGGCGGTCGGCGAGCTCGTGCGTCTCGGCCTCCACCATCACCCGGACGCAGGACTCGGTCCCGCTCCGGCGCAGCAGCACCCGGCCGGCCTCCCCGAGCCGGCTCTCCACCGCCTCGGCCTCCGCCCAGACCTCGCCCGCCCCGTCCAGCCTGGCCGGGTCGGGGACGGGGACGTTGACGAGCACCTGGGGCAGGCGCTCCATCGCCTCGGCCGCCAGCTCGGCGAGCGGGCGGCCGCTCCGGCCGAGGAGCTCGAGCAGCTTGAGGGCGGTGAGGATGCCGTCGCCGGTCGAGGAGTGCTGGCGGAAGATGAGGTGACCCGACTGCTCGCCGCCGAGGACGTAGCCGCCCGCCTCGAGGGCGTCGGCCACGTGCCGGTCGCCGACGGGCGTCTCGATCACCTCGATGCCGATCGAGCCGAGGGCGAGGCGCAGCCCGAGGTTCGACAGGACGGTCACGACGACGGCTCCGCCCTCGAGCGCGCCGGCCTTGTGGAGGTCGGCGGCGAACATGGCGATGAGGTGGTCGCCGTCGACGACGGCGCCGCGGTGGTCGACCGCCAGCATGCGGTCGGCGTCGCCGTCGAAGGCGACCCCGAGCGCCGCCCCCCGCGAGACGACCTCGGCCGCGAGGAGGTCGAGGTGGGTCGAGCCGCAGCCGGCGTTGATGTTCGTCCCCTGCGGGGTGGCGGAGACGACGTGGGTCCGCAGGCCGAGGCGGGCGAGCACGCTCGGGGCGACGTGGCTCGCCGCCCCGTTGGCGCAGTCCACG
>JAKACF010000265.1 GCA_021821585.1 Actinomycetes bacterium | reverse complement strand
TAGCCGTGGTGGATGTGGGCCGTCTCCTCCGGCAGGCGCAGGCGGACCTCTCTCCCCCGCTCGTCGAACAGGCAGAGCTCGACCGCCTCGCCGTGCTCGGTGAACAGCGAGAAGTTCGTCCCGATGCCGTCGTAGGTCGCCCCGAGCGGGTACGGTCGCCCGGGCGAGATGTCGAGGTCGACCGTCCGCATGCCCAAGGAAGGCTACCGAGGACCCCGGACGGCGTCGAAGCCGGCCGGAGCGGGCCGCCGCGCCATAGGGTGTCGGCGTGGCTTCGATCCTCTCTTGCGCTCCTGCCGACGACGACCTCCTCTCGGCACCCCTCGACGAGCTGCTCCGGGCCGCCTCCGCGGTCCGCGACGCCCGCTACGGCCGGAGGGTCACCTTCTCGCCGAAGGTCTTCGTCCCCCTCACCATGCTGTGCCGCGACCGCTGCGGCTACTGCACCTTCGCCAAGGCGCCGGCGCGCCTCGGCTCTTCGTACCTGAGCCTCGACGAGGTGTCCGAGCTCGCCGAGGCGGGGGCGCGCGCCGGCTGCCACGAGGCGCTGTTCACCCTCGGGGAGCGCCCCGAGCTCCGCTACCCCGAGGCGGCCGCCTTCCTCGAGCGGCACGGCTTCGACTCGACGGTGGCCTACCTCGAGGCGGCCTGCCGCCGCGCCCTCGAGGCGGGCCTCCTCCCCCATGCCAACGCCGGCGCCCTCAGCGAGGACGAGCTCGCCCGCCTCCGTCCGGTGACGGCCAGCCAGGGGATGATGCTCGAGTCGCTCTCCCCCGTCCTCGAGTGCCACCGCTCCTCGCCCGACAAGACCCCCGAGCGCCGCCTCGCCACCCTGGAGGCGGCCGGGCGGCTCCAGATCCCCTTCACGACCGGCATCCTCGTCGGCATCGGCGAGGACCGCCGCGACCGCCTGGCGGCCCTGCGGGCCATCGCCGACTCGCACGCCCGCCACGGCCACGTCCAGGAGGTGATCGTCCAGAACTTCCTCCCCAAGGCCGGCACCGCCATGCACCGGGCCCCGGCCTGCCCCCCCGAGGAGCACCTCTGGTCGATCGCGGCCGCCCGCCTCCTGCTCCCGCCCGACGTCCACGTCCAGGCGCCGCCGAACCTCACCGACGACGTCGTGAGCCTGCTCGGGGCCGGCGTGGACGACCTCGGCGGCATCTCCCCGGTCACCGTCGACCACGTCAACCCCGAGCGCGCCTGGCCGGCGCTCGAGCGCCTCGAGCACGTCGTCGAGGAGGAGGGCTACGTGCTCGCCCCCCGCCTGGCGGTCCAGCCCGAGTGGGCACGCGACCCCGGGCGGTTCCTCGCAGCCGAGATGGCCTTCCCGGTCCTCGACCACTCCGACGCCGAGGGGCTCGCCCGCGACTGCGCCTGGACCTCCGGCGGCGACGCCGAGCCGCCCGAGCTCGTCGGGCCCGGGCTCGCCCCGCGCCGGGCGCTCGGGCCGGTGGCGGGGGTGCTGAGGGCCGCCGAGGCGGGCGAGGAGCTCGGCGAGGCCGAGCTCGTCACCTTGTTCGGGGCGAGGGGAAGCGAGGTGGCCGCCGTCGCCGAGCTGGCCGACGAGCTGCGGCGCCGGGTGGTCGGCGACGTCGTCACCTACGTCGCCAACCGCAACATCAACTACACCAACGTCTGCACCTTCAAGTGCCGCTTCTGCGCCTTCTCGAAGGGGCCGCTCTCGCTCAACCTGCGGGGCGCCCCCTACCTGCTCGACCTCGAGGAGGTGACCCGCCGCGTGGCGGAGGCCGAGGCGCTCGGCGCCACCGAGGTCTGCCTGCAGGGAGGGATCCACCCGAGCTTCGACGGCGAGTACTACCTCGACGTCCTGGGCGCCGTCCGGGCGGCCTCCGAGCGCATCCACATCCACGGCTTCACCGCCCTCGAGGTGCACGAGGGCGCCCGGCGCCTCGGCGAGGACCTGGCGAGCTACCTCGTGCGCCTGAAGGAGGCCGGCCTGAAGACCCTGCCCGGGACGGCGGCCGAGATCCTCGACGACCCGGTGCGCAAGATCCTCTGCCCCGACAAGATCTCGACCGACCGGTGGCTCGAGGTGCACCGGACCGCCCACGGCGTCGGGCTCCGCTCCAACGTCACGATCATGTTCGGGGCGGTCGAGCACCCCGAGTCCTGGGCCCGCCACCTCGTCCGCACCCGGGCGCTGCAGAAGGAGACCGGCGGGTTCACCGAGTTCGTGCCGCTGCCCTTCGTCCACATGGCCGCCCCCCTCTACCTCCAGCGCCGCGCCCGGCGCGGGCCCACCTTCCGCGAGGCGCTGCTCGTGCACGCCGTCGGGCGGATCGCCTACCACGGGGCCATCGACAACATCCAGGCGAGCTGGGTGAAGATGGGCGTCTCGGGAGCCCGCCAGCTGCTCCGGGCCGGCTGCAACGACCTCGGAGGCACCCTCATGGACGAGAACATCTCCCGGGCCGCCGGCGCCGCCCACGGCCAGCGCATGGACGAGGCCGCCTTCCGCGAGATCACCGAGCCGCTCGGCCGGCCCCTCGAGCAGCGCACGACCCTCTACGGCCGCCTCGAGGCGGCCGCCCCGTGAGCGAGCACCTGAGGGCGGTCCCCGAGGAGGAGGTGGCCGCCGCCGGCTCCCGGCCGGCGCGGGCCATCCAGCGGGCCGACGAGGCAGCCGCGCGCCCGCTGCCGGAGGGGGCGGGGCGCCTCATCGGCGAGCTGCTCGACCTCGTCGGGGCGAAGGAGAACCGTGACCTGCTCCGCGACCTGATCGGGACGGCGCTGCACCTGTCGGACGGCACGCCGAGCCGCCTCGACATGAAGATCGCCACCTCGGCGCTGTCGGAGATGGCCCGGGCCTTCACGCTCTTCGCCCCCTTCCGCGGGACGCCGAAGCTCACCATGTTCGGCTCGGCCCGCACGCGGCCGGACGACCCGCTCTACGCCCAGGCCCGCGACCTCGCCAGCCGGCTGGCCAAGCGGGGCTGGATGGTCGTCACCGGAGCGGGCCCGGGCATCATGGCGGCCGGCACGGACGGGGCGGGGGCCGACATGGCGATCGGGGTCGACATCCGCCTCCCCTTCGAGTCGGTCTCCCATCCCGAGCTCGCCGCCGAGGGGCGGCTCGTCGAGATGAAGTACTTCTTCACCCGCAAGCTCATGCTCATGAAGGAGTCGGCCGCCTTCGTGGTCCTGCCGGGGGGCTTCGGCACACTGGACGAGGCCTTCGAGCTCCTGACCCTCTTGCAGACGGGCAAGGCCGAGCCGGCGCCGATCGTGCTGCTCGACATCCCCGGCGAGCCCTACTGGGAGTCCTGGGACGGCTTCGTCGAGGGACAGGTGGTCCACCGCGGCCTCGCCAGCCCCGAGGACCGCTCCTTCTTCCGGATCACGGCGGACGTCGACCAGGCGGTGAGCGAGATCCTCGGCTTCTACCGCAACTACCACTCCCGCCGCTTCGTCGGCGAGGTCATGGTGATCCGCCTCCAGCGGGCGCCGAGCGACGCCGAGCTCGCCCGGCTGAACGAGGAGTTCGCCGACTGCTGCTCGGCGAGGGGCATCTGGCGGACCGAGCCCCTCGGACCGGAACGGGCCGACCGGGACCACCTCGAGCTGCCGAGGATCGCCTTCGAGCTCGACCTGCGCTTCCAGGGCCGCTTCCGCCAGCTGATCGACGCCCTGAACGGCCTCGAGGGCGAGTGACGCGGCGCCCGGGCTCAGTCCCGGGCGGCCTCGTCGAGGGGCGAGCCGGCCGCCTGGCGGGCGAGCCGGGCCGCCTTCTCGGCCGAGGACCGGGCGCGGTTGACGAGCTTCTCGGTCGCCCTCGCCCGGGCGATCGCCGCCTCGCCCTCCTCGCCGAGGGCCGAGCGGAGCAGGTCCATCGCCACGTCGACGAGGCCCTCCGCCACGCGGTCGAGGTCGCCGGCGAGCTCCTCGAGGCGCTCGGAGGCGGGCACCTAGGCGCCCGCCTCCGCCCCCACGACGGTGAGCTCCCCCTTGGCGAACTCGGCCCGCAGCACCTTCTTGTCGAACTTG
>JAKACF010000264.1 GCA_021821585.1 Actinomycetes bacterium | reverse complement strand
GCCCGCCGGGTCGAGCACCCGAGCCCCTTCGAGGACGCCTATGAGCGTTCCTGGCTGTTCATCCCGACGGCTCCGACCGAGGCGCTCAGCCGACCAGGGGCTACGAGGCTGACCTTCGACGTCGAGCGCCACCCCGAGTGGGCGGCCGGGGTGATCTGCGATCTCGTCGGGGCGAATCGTGGATCGGCGCTCGTGTTGGCAGCGACCACGAGTGCCGCCAAGCGCTACGCCGAGGTGCTTCGTCGGGCGCACCGGCGGATGCGTGTCCTCTCCCAGTGGGACGGTCCGCCGCTTCGCCTTCTCATCGAGAACTGGAGAGACGACCACCGCTCGGTCCTCGTCGGCACCCGCAGCCTGATGACCGGTGTCGACGCGCCCGGTGCGACCTGCACGCTCGTCATCGTCGACCGCTGCCCACGGGCGGCGTCGAACCCGGTCGACGACGCCCGGGTCGAGAACCTTTGCAAGCGGCTCCAGATCGACCGGTGGGCGGCGGACCGGATGGTCTACGTCGCCGACGCGGCGCTCCTCTTGGAGCAGGCTGCCGGACGGCTCATCCGCTCGGGCTCGGACCAGGGCATGGTGGCGGTCCTCGACCCGAGGCTGCTTCCTCCAAGGCTCGGGGACTTTCACTACCCCGAGCCGACCCGCAGGGCCTACCTCGAAGCGCTCGGTCGCTTCCCGCATCGGACCTCGGGGGCGGACAAGGCCTTCGCCTACCTTCGTGCCCAGCAGTCGAGCCGGCGCAAGGCCGCCTGATGGCGACCGCCGCGCTTGTAGGGACCGCCACAGATCCCGAGATCGAGCTCTCCTTCGACTACGACGAGCGACACCCGAACGGCAAGCTGCTACGGGAGTGGGTGAAGCGCCTGCCCGGCGCCGTCTGGGACCGCAGGCGCAAGGCTTGGCGGCTCAGCGACCCAGAGATGCTCGCGCCCGGTGAGCTGCGCAGGGCCGGGATCGTCGTCGTCCATCCCGACGGCACGCCCGCCAAACGCCACGAGGTCATCCCGCCGCCGATCGTCCACGATCCTGCGCCCTCGACCGACCCCGACGCGCTCTGTGTGCCGTCCTTCTTCGGGCTTGCTCTCATGGACGACCAGGACCTTGCGGCACGCATGGTCGCCTCGGGGCGTTGGTTGGACTGCTCGGAGCCCGGGGCTGGCAAGACGAGGGTGATCCTCGCCGCGGCGGCGATCCTCGGCGCACGGCGCATCGTCGTGTGCTGCCCGCCGGTCGTGACGACGCACTGGCTGCGAGAGACGGGCCAGTCAGGCGTCGGCGAGCAATGCCTCAGAGGAGAGGCGGGGGCGCCGACATCCGTCGTACCACCGAGGCTTGGCGCCCCCGCTCTGCGTCCCAGTGTGCCAGCCACAAGGGGGGTCCAACGCATCACCTCTTCCAGGAAGGAGCCCGAGCTGCCGGCCGCCGGCGTCGTCATCGTGGCGGACTCGCTTCTCGCCGCTCGCCCAGCGCTCCTCGAGCGACTCTGTGCCTGGCAGCCCGACCTGCTCGTCTACGACGAGGCGCACCGGGCGATGCACTGGGGCTCAGCACGCTCCCGGGCCGCCCGCCGGCTCGCCCGGGTTGCTCGGTGGGTGATCTGCGCGACCGGGACGCCCATGTTCGCAAAGCCCACCCAGATGGCGCCGATGCTGGCGATGACCGGCCAGCTCGACGCCGTCTTCGGCGGCCGGCGGGCCTTCTGCGAGCGCTACGCCCGCCTGGACCACTTCGGCGGGTGGGTGCCGCGCAAGCAGCGCCTTCCCGAGCTGCGCCGGATCCTGCAAGAGGTGGTCTGGGTGCGCCGGGGACCGAGCGCGGACCTGCCGGGGCTCTCTCGCTACGCCAAGTTCGTCGACGTCGACGCCTCGGTCTACGACGCCGCCTACGCCGAGGTGGCCGCAAAGGTCGACGAGTGGTTGGACGCGTTCTTCGTCGAGGAGGGCCGCCTGCCCGATGACGGCGAGCAGGCCAGCTTCGCCGGCGACAACCTCGGGTTCATCTCCCAGTTGCGTCGGGCGGCCGGGCTCGTGAAGGTCCCGGCCGCCGCCGAGCTCGTGGCCGAGTGGGTGACCGCCAATGCACAGCACGACGGCGAAACGGCGCCCGCCATACGCCCGCTCGTCGTCTGGACGCACCACAAGGCGGTCACCGCCGCCATGGCAGCCGCCGTGCCGGCCGATCTCGCCCGGGTCGAGGTGATCGACGGCCGGACGACCGACTCGAAACGGGACCGGATCATCGACGACTTCCAAGCCGGTGAGGTCGGTGTGCTCGTCTGCCAGCTCGTGGCCGCCGGGGTGGGGATCACCCTCACCAGGGCGGCCGACGCGCTCTTCGTCGAGACGGACTGGACGCCCGACCTCGTCACCCAGGCCGAGGCCCGCCTGCACCGCATCGGCCAGGAGAGCCATGTGCGCTGTACCACGCTCATCGCCCCCGGCACGCTCGACGAGGCCATCCACGCCGTGCTGCTCGAGAAGATCGAGGTGCTCGGCCTGCTCCTGCCCGAACAGGACCACAAGGTCTCGGTGCACAGCTTCGCCGAGCCGGCTGGAATGCCGTCGGCCGCAGCGGTGCGCAGCCTCGGTGCGGCAGACGCCCGCTCGATCATGGTCGAGCTGATCGGGGCACGAGTCGCAAGGCGGCAGGCACGGCGAGCCGCGTGACATCGCCCGGCTCTGAATCCTCCCGCCGGCTCGGGCAGCCAGCTTGAACTTGGTCGCGGGACCGTCCGAGGCGCCGCCCTCATAAGGCCCATGCCGGCACGGTGCCGGCAGATGGGCTGAAGGGGACGCTCATGTTTTGCACCAAGGCAAGGGATCTTCGTAGCGGCGCCGCGCGTCTCGCCCACCGGCTCGTCATGGGCGTCGTGGTGGCGTGCATCGGGCTCTTCGGCTTCACGAGCGTCGCCGGGGCTTCCCGGGGGTCGTTGCCCGCGGCCAGCGGACCCGAGACCAATTGCTACGCGAGCGAGATCTGGTCGGGCTCCTTCCTCCTCGGTAGTGCGTACCGTCAGATCGCCGGCAGCTGGAACGTCCCGCCCGTGGCCGCGGGCAGCGCCACAACGTTCGCAGCCGAGTGGATCGGCCTCGGTGGCCTGAGCAACCAGGACCTCATCCAGACCGGCGTGACCGAGCACACCGTCCACAGCAGCGTCAGCTACTCCGCGTGGTACGAGGCCCTCCCGGCAGTCCCCGTCAACATCCCTCGTCCGGTCAGGCCCGGCAACCGCATCTCGGCCTCGATCGCAAAGCAGGCGTCGGGCCTCTGGAGGATCGACGTGACCGACGAGACGTCGGGGTGGACGTGGTCGAAGGCACTTACCTACACAGAGCCCGGGTCGAGCGCCGAGTGGATCGTCGAATCTCCTCCGTCGCTCTATGGGACAACCCAGTCACCGCTGCCCGATTTCTCGTCGATCACCTTCAGCGTGATGAAGGTCGACGGGGAGACGCCGGCCACGGTGACACAGATCCTCATGGTCAACGCATCGGGAACCGGGGTGGACGCTTACCCGATGCCCTACGAGCGTGGATCGTTCACCGACGTTTACGGGTCGCCGACGCCGGTCGTCCGTTCGGTCGCTCCTGCGACCGGACCCGACCAAGGCGGGAACAGGGTGAGGATCTCGGGGTCGAACTTCTTCGGCTTCATGGTAACGACGGTGATGTTCGGGGCGGCGCGGGCGACCATCGACTCGGTCTCGACAAGCTCGGTCGTGGTCACCGTGCCGAGGTCGATCTCGGCGCGAACTGTGGCGGTCACCGTGACGTCGATCGGCGGGTCGTCGAAGCCGTCTCCTGCTGCGAGGTACAGGTACTCCGGCGCCATCGAGCACAGGGTCGCGGGAGACGGAGCCGGCAAACGGCCCGGCACGCGGGGCGCGAGGTAGCGGGTGGCGTCATCGAGCCTCTCTTCGACGCCCGGCTCCACCCGCCATGCCCTGGACTCGTCGCATGGTGACGAGCAGGACCCCGATGAAAGGACCTTCGATGCTCGAGAACAAGA
>JAKACF010000012.1 GCA_021821585.1 Actinomycetes bacterium | reverse complement strand
CGAGAGGGAGCCGTCCTTGGCCGACCAGGCGCCCGCCGCGTTCTCGACGGCGAGGATGGGGAAGCCGTGCTGGTTCTGGCCCGCTGCCACCTCGACCTGCTGGACGCCGTCGGACTCGAGGAGCGGTGTGCCCGCGCCGTCGACGACGTAGGCGTTTCCGCCGGTGACGTAGGCGACGAGCGGCGTGGCCACCTGGCCGACGAGCGCCAGGCTGAGGTCGCTCACGGCGCCCTTCTCGTTCGGTCCCACCTCGTGGAACGATCCCGAGAGACCCTGGCGGACGAAGGCGCGGCCGGCCTGTCCGACGTACCCCTCGAGCGAGAGCGAGGGGCTCGACGGGTCGGCGGCGAGGAGGAGGTGCCGCACCCCGGTGGCGACATGGACGAAGGACCCCGAGCCGAGCCTCACGTAGGCGTTGGAGGCGGGTGTGACGTACCCGACGAGCGGTGCACCCGACGCCGTCGCAGAGGCGACCGCGATCGAGGCGACGCCGGTCGCCTCCTTCACCGGGCGGTGGGCGAGCCCGCCGGTCTGGAGGAAGAAGGCGCCGGCCGAGGTCCGCCATCCGATGACCGGTGCCCGGCCCTCCGGACCGGTGGCGACACCGGACTCGACGTCGGTCACCCCCGAGGAGGCGAGCGTCCACCAGGGCGCCCCCGGGAGGTCGTAGCGGGCTTCGAGCGCCCCCGAGGTGGTGCGCACGACGAGGATCGGCGCCGGTTCGCTGCCACCGCCACCGATGACCTCCGCCTGCGCCACCCCGGTCGCCACCTGCTGGAAGCCCCCGCGGAGCATGCCCTGCTTCATGACGAGGCCGCCTGCGGAGGTGACGTTCGAGACGAGGGGCTCTTCGAGGGACCAGTTCGGGTTGTGCAGCCAGTCGACGACGGTGCCGAAGCCCGCGTTCACGACCCAGTCGCTCACCGTCAGCGTCTGCCATCCGTTCGTCGGCGAGTCGAGGTTCTCGGTGATGGCGCGCACCGTCCCGTTGCCGTGGACGTTCACCTGCGAGGAGGTGACCACCTCGGTGTGACCGTAGCCACTCGAGTCGTGCATCTCGAGGACGTCGCCCGGCTGGGGAGCCTCGCCCCGGGTCCCGTTCTTCACGAGCTGGAGCGTCGGGCCGTTCGGATTGTCAGCGGCGTAGTTGTCGGCGATCGAGTTGCCGTTTGCGGGGTAGGGGGGCACCCCCCAGGCGAGGTACATCCAGCGCATCGAGAGCTCGACGCACTCCCACTCGTACTCGCCCCAGGCGCCGGGGAAGAACTGGACGGTGGAATCGCTGCCGCCCTCGTTCGGACCCGGCCCGCAGGCGACGAGGCCGTCCCAGCGGGCGCCGAGTGCGTAGGAGCCGGGATAGGCGCCCGCCGTACCGCCGTCGCACAGCCCGTGCCACCAGGAGGGCTGCAGGATCGTGCCGATCGAGGTGACCCGGGGCTGGGTGTAGGCGGCCGGGGTCGTCGCCGCAAGGAGACCGCTCGGCGCCGGACCGCTCCCCGCCGTACGAACACCGAGTGTGGCTAAGCCGACGCTCACAGTGGCGACAAGGGCCAGCGAGAGGGTTCGGAACGATCTGGTCGGCATTGCGGTCGGCTCCCGGAGTCGGCGGTGCTGCAGCGGTCTCGGACGTGAGCGGCTCTCCACGCTAGGGCGGGAGGGCCGCGGTGTCAACACGAGCCACAACAGCATCAGCGCCCGCGCGGGGTCGGCGGTCGGGAGGACGGCGGACTTCCGGGCAGGGGCGTGACGCAACTAGCCTTCGTCCCATGCTGTACGGGGCGCTGAAGCTGGTCCTGAGCCCCCTCATGCGTGCCCTGTACAGCGTGAGGGTCGACGGCCTCGAGAACGTGCCGACCTCCGGTCCGGTCATCCTCGCCTCCAACCACCAGGCCTTCTGCGACTCGTTGTTCATCCCGCTCGTGGCCAGCCGACGTGTGACCTTCGTGGCCAAGGCGGAGTACTTCGAGTCCTGGAAGACGAACTGGTTCTTCCGGGCGGTCGGGCAGATCCCGATGTACCGGGAGGGGGGCGACGCCGCCCGACGCTCCCTCGGCGAGGCGGAGCGGGTGCTTCGGGCCGGCGGCTGCATCGGGATCTACCCGGAAGGGACCCGTCCTCCCGACGAACGCCTGCACCGGGGGCGCACAGGTGTCGCCAGGCTGGCGCTCGCCACCGGTGCCCCGGTGGTGCCGGTCGGCATCAGGGGCACGAGGGAGATCCAGCCCATCGGGGCCCGGATGATGAAGCCGTTCAAGCCGGTCGAGGTGCGCTTCGGCGTCCCGGCGCGCCTCGGCGACCGGTACGGCCACCGCCTCGACGACCCCCTCGTGCTGCGCCAGGCGACCGACGACCTCATGTGGGAGATCGGCCAGCTGTCGGGTCAGCAGTACGTGGACCGCTACGCCTCGCGTCGTAGCCAGCCGACCGAGCCGGGGTCCGGGGCCGGCCAGCGGAGCGACCCCGCCCGCGGGACGCCGGACAGGAGCGGGGAGGGGTCGGCTGAGGACCGGGAGGTGCTGGCGGACTCGGCCTGAACCTCTCCGGTGTCGTCCCTAGGAACGGACTCGCTGGAGCGCCTCGAGCCACCGGCGGTGGTCGGCGTCGACCCGGGAGCGGGAGGACGACGGCTCGAAGCGGGCCTCGCAGCCGACGAGCCCGGCGAGGTCCCCCCGCTCCCAGACCCCCTCGGCGAGCCCGGCGAGGAAGGCGGCGCCGAGCGCGGTCGCCTCCGTGGTCGACGGGCGGACGACCGGGACCTGGCACTGGTCGGCCTGAAGCTGCAGGAGGAGGTCCATCACGGCCGCCCCGCCGTCGGCCCGCAACTCGGCCACCTCGCAACCGGCGCTCTCGGCCATGGCGTCGACGACGTCGCGAGTCTGGAAGGCCATCGCCTCCACCGCCGCCCGGGCGAGCTGCGCCCTTCCGACACCCCTCGTCAGGCCGGTGACGGCCGCCCTCGCGCCCGGGTCCCACCAGGGACTGCCGAGCCCGGCGAAGGCGGGCACGAGGACCACCCCGTCGCTGCTCGGGACGCTCGCCGCCAGCGGGCCGATCTCCGCCGCCTCGCCGATGATGCCGAGACCGTCCCTCAGCCATTGGATGGTGGCGCCGGAGGAGAAGACGGCCCCCTCGAGGGCGTAGGCGCGATCGGACGGGTCCTCGCCGAGCTGCCAGGCGACGGTCGTGAGCAGGCCGTCTGCCGGTTCGGGTCGGGTGTCGCCGAGGCTCATGAGGATGAAGCTGCCGGTGCCGTAGGTGACCTTCGTCTGACCCGGTGCGTGGCACCCGTGGCCGAACAGGGCCGCCTGCTGGTCGCCGGCGACACCCGAGAGAGGCACACCGGCGAGGGCCCCTCCCGCCACCTCGGGGGAGATGGTGCCGATGCGCCCCGAGGAGGGGACGATCTCGCCGAGCATGCGGGCCTCGATGCCGAATCGCCCGCACAGCTCGTCGCTCCAGGCGCCGGTCGTGAGGTCGTAGCAGAGCGTGCGGGAGGCGTTCGTCGGGTCCGTGGCGTGCCGGCCGGTCAGCTTCCAGATGAGCCAGTCGTCGACGGTCCCGAGCAGGACGTCGCCCGTAGGCTCGAGGCCGCCGTGGCGGATCATCCACTCCCACTTGGTGGCACTGAAGTAGCTGTCGAGGACGAGCCCGGTGCGCTCCCGGACGAGCGGCAGGAGACCCTCTCGCTCGAGCTCCGCGCAGCGTCCTGCGGTGCGCCGGTCCTGCCAGACGATGGCGGGCTGGAGAGGCCGGCCACGGCGGTCCCAGGCGACGGCCGTCTCGCGCTGGTTGGTGATCCCCGCCGCCGCGATCGGAAGACCCCGGTCGGCGAGGACGCCGGCGAGCTCGGCCAGGGTCTCCTCGACGAGCGAGAAGATCTCGGCGGCATCGTGCTCGACGAAGCCCGGGGCCGGAAAGTGCTGGGTGAGCTCCCGATAGGAGACCGCGACGACCGCCGCCTCCTCGTCGACCGCGAGGGCGCGCACCCCGGTCGTGCCGGCATCGATGGCGACGACCACGCCCACCGCCCGGACGCTACCTCGGCGCGCAAACCTTCGCGAGCGGGTCCTGACCAGGGCCGCCGCGGCGGGCGCCCCATTGACAGGGGCGTAATTACGGTGTTGTAATTACCCGGCTATCTGGTAGCCGATCGAGCAGCTACCACTACATATTGTGGTTCATCAGAGGTTCGGGGTCCGGGCGACTTCGGCCCGGAAAGGGAGGGACGGCAGCATGGCTGTAGCAGGCGAGCGACTCGGCATCGGCATCCGGCGGCACTTCACCGAGGAGGGTCGCCACCCCTACGACCGGGTCGCCTGGGAACGGCGGGACTCCCGCATCACGGACTACCGGACCGGGGCTGTCGCCTTCGAGCAGCTCGGCGTCGAGGTGCCTGCCAGCTGGTCCATGAACGCCACGAACATCCTCGCCCAGAAGTACTTCCGGGGCACCCTCGGCACGACCGGGCGGGAGTGGTCGCTGCGTCAGGTGGTCGACCGCGTGGTCGACACCATCACGGCCTGGGGCCTGAAGGACGGGTACTTCGTCGACGGGGCGGAGGCGGCCTGCTTCAGCGACGAGCTGAAGCACCTCATCGTCGAGCAGAAGGCGGCCTTCAACTCGCCGGTCTGGTTCAACATCGGCGTGAAGGGCGTCCCCCAGCAGGCGAGCGCCTGCTTCATCCTCGCCGTCGAGGACTCGATGAACGCCATCCTCAACTGGTACGTGGAGGAGGGGACGATCTTCAAGGGCGGGTCCGGCTCGGGCGTCAACCTGTCTCGGATCCGCTCGTCGAGAGAGCTCCTCCAAGGCGGCGGCACGGCGTCGGGGCCGGTCAGCTTCATGCGGGGCGCCGACGCGTCCGCCGGGACGATCAAGTCCGGCGGCAAGACGCGGCGCGCCGCCAAGATGGTCATCCTCGACGCCGACCACCCCGACATCCAGGAGTTCGTCTGGTGCAAGGCGAAGGAGGAGCGCAAGGCCCGCGTGCTCGCCCAGGCGGGCTTCGACATGGACCTCGACGGCGATGACAGCCACTCGATCCAGTACCAGAACGCCAACAACTCCGTCCGGGTGAGCGACGAGTTCATGCAGGCGGTGCTCGACGACGCTGACTGGGCGCTCGTCGCGAGGACCACCGGCGAGACCATCGAGACCGTGAAGGCGCGCCAGCTGTTCCGCCAGATCGCCGAGGCGTCCTGGGAGTGCGCCGATCCGGGCCTGCAGTACGACACGACGATCAACAAGTGGCACACCGCCCCGAACACGGGCCGCATCACCGCCAGCAACCCCTGCAGCGAGTACGTCCACCTCGACAACTCGAGCTGCAACCTCGCCAGCCTGAACCTGCTCAAGTTCTGCAGCGAGTCCGGCGTCTTCGACGTCGACGGCTTCAAGGCGGCCGTCCAGGTGGTCTTCACCGCCCAGGAGATCCTCGTCGGCAACGCCGATTACCCGACCGACAAGATCGGTGACACGACCCGCCGCTTCCGGGAGCTCGGCCTCGGCTACGCCAACCTGGGGGCGCTCCTCATGTCCGAGGGCCTGCCGTACGACTCGGACCAGGGCCGCGCCTGGGCCGCCGCCATCACCGCCCTCATGACCGGCGCCGCCTACGAGACCTCCGCCCGCACGGCTGCCCGCATGGGCCCCTTCGCCGGCTTCCACGAGAACGCCACGCCCATGCTCGACGTCCTCAAGATGCACCGGGCTGCCGTCGCCGAGATCGACGAGGAGCTGGTGCCGACCGAGCTGCTCTCGGCGGCCCAGGAGTCGTGGGACACGGCGGTCGACCTGGCCGAGGAGCACGGTGTCCGAAACTCCCAGGCGACCGTCCTCGCGCCGACCGGGACGATCTCGTTCCTCATGGACTGCGACACGACGGGCATCGAGCCGGATCTCGGCCTCGTGAAGACCAAGAAGCTGGTCGGCGGCGGGACGATGTCCATCGTCAACCAGACAGTGCCCCGCGCCCTGCGGCGCCTCGGCTACTCCGAGGAGCAGATCTCCGACGTCGTCGGTCACATCGACGAGCACAAGACGATCGTCGGCGCCCCGCACCTTCGCGCCGAGCACCTGCCGGTCTTCGCCTGCTCGATGGGTGACAACGTCATCCACTACTCGGGCCACGTGAAGATGATGGCGGCGGCCCAGCCCTTCATCTCGGGTGCCATCTCGAAGACGGTCAACATGCCCGAGGAGGTCACCGTCGAGGAGGTGGAGCAACTCCACGTCGACGCCTGGAGGCTCGGGCTGAAGGCGATCGCCATCTACCGTGACAACTGCAAGGTGGCACAGCCTCTCTCGACGACGAAGAAGGAGCAGGCGTCCGCCGGCCCGAGCGACGGCGAGCTGTCGTCTGCAGCCGTCGTGGCGAGGGAGTCCGAGCTGACGGCGCGGATCGCCGA
Source organism: Actinomycetes bacterium (assembly GCA_021821585.1). GTDB lineage: Bacteria > Actinomycetota > Acidimicrobiia > Acidimicrobiales > Bog-793 > JAKACF01. The sequence continues at coordinate 14,489 of JAKACF010000012.1, read as the reverse complement.
GCTCGAGGGAGCGCTCCAAGCCTCGCACGTCACGGCGCCGTCGGCCACGACACGCACCCGCCTGCCTCGCCGCCGCCGCTCGAACACCTTCGCCTTCCGCGTCGCCGACTGCGAGGGTTACGTGACGGTCGGGGAGTACGAGGACGGGCGCCCGGGTGAGGTCTTCATGAAGGTCTCCAAGCAGGGCTCCACGCTCTCGGGGGTGATGGACGCCTTCTCCATCTCCGTCAGCCTCGGCCTGCAGCACGGGGTCCCGCTCTCGACCTTCGTCCGCAAGTACACCAACATGCGCTTCGAGCCCGCCGGCATCACCGACGACCCGGACCTGCGGCTCGCCTCCAGCCTCGTCGACTACATCTTCCGCCGCCTCGCCATCGACTACCTGAGCTACGACGAGCGCCTCGAGCTCGGCGTGCTCTCGACAGGAGAGCGCACCCAACCGACGCTCCCCGGCCTCGAGGACGTCGACAGCGGTCGGGCGGTGGCCGAGGAGAAGGAGCGCTTCGGCGACGGTGGCGACGCGAGCGCCCCGGCGTCGGCCTCGTCGCCCGCGCCGGCGTCGGCTCCCCGGATGGAGAGCCGGGACGCTCCCTTCTGCTACGCATGCGGGAACGTCATGCAGCGGGCCGGGTCGTGCTACGCCTGCCCGAGCTGCGGGGCGACGAGCGGCTGCAGCTGACACCGCAAGGCCGTGGAACTGCGGGAAGCCGAGGCCACGGGACTCGCGAGCTGAACGCGGTGCCATCTGCCCTCTCCCGCCTGGGCACCCTGGGGTGCCCAGGCGGATCCGTAGGGCGAGCACGTGTCATGCCGTCGTCCGTGGCGCACGACCCGCGTTCTGCCGGGAGTGCCACGCTTCTCGTGCGAGGCGACAGCAGCCCGTGCACGCGGGTGGGGGCGACGCCTCCACCGGTGTCCGGCGTCCCTCTGTCCGAGCCGGGCGAGCGGTTGTTGTCGCGGGCCCCGACGATCGACCGCACGCCCGCTGGATGACCAGACGCTTGCCCTAGAGAGCGGCTCCTCCGGGAGGGCGCATCCGCCTGCCCGGGCCATCGACGCCCGGACCGGTTCGAGGGCGCGGCCGGGGAACTCGACCGCTCCGCCGACGGCCCCGGCGGCTTCTTCCGCCGCGACGACGAGCCGGGCGGCGCCCATGGGGGTCGGCTCCGAAGGCGAGCAGCCCGTGTCGGCGAGCAGCACCGCTGCGGTGGTCGGGTGGGTGTGGAGGGCGATCGCGACGCCGCACGCCGAGCCGTCCGATCCCCCCGGTCCCGACGGCCCGACGGGGACCGGTTCGGCCTTGCCGGAGCTCAGCAGCGGCTCGACCCGGCACGGCGGCTTGCTGTCGCGCAGCGCCAGGGGTGCGAGCCGTCACGTCGCTCGGTCCGGCCACGCGTCACTCATACCCAGGTGGGTATCTGTCGCCGACGGGGTAGGACCGGGTCATGAGATCGCCCCGAAGTCGTGCCTGCCCGGCCAGCTCCCTACTGTCGTCCGCCGCACGGGGGGTGTGCGCGCAGATCGACCGGTCGGGGACACGGACCGTGGCGGGCCGGGCCGCTCGGGGAGACGAAGGTTCCGGCCCTGGTGGGTGGGATGGCGGCGGACCGGATACCGAGATGTCGCCCGGCGTCGGACTCGTCACGGCCGGGCGGCCAGTCCCGGAGGAGCGACCGTGAGCCCGGAGCGGGAGCGGGGCGTGGTGGTGCATCTCGACGAGGATGGAGAGGACAAGCACAGGGCGCTGCTGCGCAACGTGGGCAACCTCGTCAGGGATCTCGGCGACCAGGCGACGGTGGAGCTGGTCGCCCACGGACCGGGTATCGCCCTGTGCCTGGCCGACAGCGTGCTGGCCGAGGAGCTGCAGGCGCTGATCGCCCGGGGGGTGGTGGCGGCGGCATGCGAGAACACCCTCACGACGAAGGGCATCGCCCGTGAGCGTCTGGCGGCGGGTGTGGCGACGGTGCCGTCGGGCGTGGGCGAGCTGGTGCGCAAGCAGTGGCAGGGGTGGGCGTATGTCCGACCGTGAGCACAACGGGAGGCCGCGGCCTGCGGTCGAGTTCGCGGTGGCGCCGTTCGACATGGTGGAGGACCTCTGCGGGGACCCGGCGGCAGACCTGGTGGTGCTCATGGCCGGGAACCAGTACATGGTGGCTCCGGACCTGGTGGAGAGCTTCTTGTCCGCCCACCGATCGATCGAGTCGGTGTTCTACGAGACCCTGCCGCCCGGTGTGATCGCTGCCCAGCTGCGCGCCGGTGGCCTGCGGATGGGATCGCTGGAGCTGCGCGTCCGCCTCGACGTCGTTGCATCGAGTCCGGCTGCGCTCGCCGACCTGGAACGCGACGGTCTGGTCGGCCCGGCGCGAAGGTACGCGAGCAACGACCTGGCGCTGCTCGTCGCGGCGGGCAATCCGGCCGGAGTGAGCGGCTGGCGTGACCTCGGCCGCCCCGGGGTGCGAGTGGCGTTCCCCGACCCCCGCACCGAGGGGATCGGCGCCCTTGGGTTCGAGGCCCTCGAGGCGTCGGGCGGCGCGGGCCTGCGAAAGCGGGTGGAGACGGACAAGGCGGCGGGCGGCGAAGTGGTGTTCACCCGCATCCACCACCGCCAGGGTCCCGCCTGGCTCGCCGAGGGGACGGTCGATGTCGCGGTGGTCTGGTCGACCGAGGCCCGCTACCACCTCGAGCGGGGCGGACCGTTCGAGGTGGTCGTGATCCCCGAGGCGGAGAACCGCCGGGGTGAGTACGCGGCCGCCGTGGCCGTCGGCGCCGCACATCCCGAGGTCGCCGTCTGGTTCGTCGACCACCTCTGCGGCGAGGCGGGCCAGGCCGCGTACACCGCCCACGGGTTCAGCGTCCCCGGACGACCGCACTGAATCGCCGACGGCGCGTCCTCGGCAGCCGCTCGCCAGCGCTCCGGGCGCGGCTCCGACCGGCTCGAGCGGTGAGTCGCCTGCCGTCTTCGGATCGGCCCTGCGGCTTCGGGAGCAACGCTCGCCGACCTGAGTGAAAGGGGACTGGTCCGGTTCGTCGGAGCTGAAGGTCGCCGTGTGGCCGCGGCCCCCCTCCTCGGACGAGCGGCTGCTCACGATGGTCATGGGTGTCGAGGCGCACAGGGCCCCGCTTGTCGCGAGCGCCCTCTGCACGGGGACGTCCGTCGAGGCCGCGTCCCCCGCCATCTCGCCGCCGCCGTGTCGACGCGACGGACGATCCCGTTTCGTCCACGGTTCGAAGAGGCGAGCAGCAGGACGATCACCCGCTTCGGGTGGTCCGCCGAGCCGTCGTCGGCGTCAGGGTGGTGGACGTCGTCTCGCGCCCTCGAATGGCGCTCCGGAAGGGAGTCGGGTCGTGCGGAGGAAGTGCCGAGGGTGGGCGTCGGGCCCATGTGGTCTGGCCTGCTCGTGAGAGCGGCGACCCGCCGGATGGGGTCGCGGGACAGGTGATCGCCGTCGTCGACGTCCGCTTTCCTCCCCGGGGGCTCGAGCGAGGGGTGACGGGCGCCCCCGCCGGTGCCGGGCTCCCCGGTGTCCCCGACCCGCCGCCTCGTGCCGGAGCGGGCCTGGTCCGCCACCGAGCCCGCTGAGCAGTGCGGTTGACCGGCGCAGGTGGCTGAGGTGGGTCTGGTTCCTCGAGGTCTCGGTCGGCTGCCGTTCGCCCTGCTGAGGGAGCTGGTGACCGTCCCCGACGCGGTTATGGCCGCTGTCTCGAGCCCTGCCGAGGGCTCGGCGCCCTCCAGGCGGGCGGCTGGCACACGCCCGAGATGTCGGCCGGTGTCCCCTCGACAGGGGCGGGCGTACCTGCCGCTCTGCGGCGTCCACCGGCCGGAGGGTGAACCGGTGGCCCGGGCGGTCGAGGCCGCCCTTCGGGCCGTCGAGGGGGTCCACTGGGCCGAGGTGAACCCGATCCTCGCCCACGTTGCCGTCGCCTACGAGGACGGGGTGGTGGACCCCGGGGAGCTGGCGGAGATCGTCGAGGACGTGGAGGCGGCTCACGGGGTCGCCGAGGGGGACCTTCCGCCCGACCTCGTGAGCCATCCCGCCGACGACGCGGCCATCCACCGGGGCCTCCTCGCCCTGGCGGCCGACGCCACCGGGATGGGCGTCTCGGTCCTCGCCGGCCTGTTCCGCCTTCCCCGACTGCCGGTCGAGGTCACGAACGCCATCCCCGCGCTCGACTCGATCCCACCGGTCCGCCGCCTGCTCGATGCGAGGCCGGACGTCGAGACGGCGACCGTGCTCGTGAACGCCCTCCTGTACGGGATCGGCCAGGGGCCGCTCGGGTTGCTGGTGGACGCGACCCATCGGGTGAACCTGCTCACGGAGATGGCCGCCCGGCGGCGGGCATGGCTCGCCGCCGAGCCGGAGCTCCTCCCCGGGCCCGCCAGCGAGCCGATCGTCGCCGTCGAGGTGGAGCCCCGCCCGGTCGCCCTGCCGGGGGGTCCGGTCGAGCGGTACGGGCAGGCGGCCTCCCTGGCGGCGCTCGCCGGCGGTGGCCTCACGCTGCTCGCCACAGGGGACCCCCGCCGTACCGCCGACATGCTGCTGGCCGGGCTGCCGCGGGCGGCCCGTCTCGGCAGGGAGGGGTTCGCCGGCCAGCTCGGCCGGACCCTTGCCGGGCGGCGGATCCTCCCGATGGACCCCACGGTGCTGCGCCGCCTCGACAGGATCGACACGGTCCTCGTCGACGCCGCTGCGGTCATGACCGGGCGTCAGGAGCTCGGTGCGACGGCGGCCGTCGGCGGCGTCGACCCACGGGCGGTGGACGAGGCGGTCCGCCGCCTGTTCGACCCCGGAGGCCCCCGGCGCCAGGTGGCGGGAGGGGGCCTCGTGCTCGGACCGGCCGAGGCCTGCGGCGGCAGCTGGCCGAGGGGCGCCCGCGCCCTCGGCGGCCGGATGGTGGCGTCCGGGGAGTCGCTGCTGGCCCTCGAGAGGGACGGCGTCGTCATCGGGCTCGCGTCCGTCAGGCCGGCGGTCCTCGCCTCGACCGCCGAGCTCGTGGAGGCGGCCCGGGCCGCCGAGTTGTCGGTCGTCGTCGCCGGCGCGAGGAGCGGCGTCGGCGAGGTCCTCGGAGCCGATCGCAGCCTGCCCGGCGGCGACCACACCGCCCGCTCGGTGCGGCTGCTCCAGCGCGAAGGACGCGTCGTGGCACTCGTCTCCCGCCGTCACGGCTCGGCGCTGCGGGCGGCCGACTGCGGCATCGGGATCGTCCATCCGGCCGAGCGGCACCCTCCCTGGGGGGCGGACCTCATCTGCTTCCATCTCGCCCACGCCGCCACGATCCTCGACGCCGTCCGGCTGGCGAGGCGGGCGAACAGGACCTCGATCGCCATCAGCGCGGCAGGCTCGCTCGCCGCAGGCGCCCTCTCGCTCGGACCCCTGCCGCGCGCGAGCCGCCGGTCGGTGGCGGCCGCCCAGGTGGCCAGCCTGGCGGCCATCGGCACCGGTGCCTGGAGCGCCACCGCGCTGAGGGCGCGAGAGGCGACGGTCGAGCGGGAGGTGGTGCCCTGGCACGCCCTCGCCGTCGACGAGGTCCTCGCCGAGCTTCGCAGTGGCCCGGGCGGCCTCACGGGCACCGCCGCCGCCGAGAGGACGACCGGCACGCCGCCCGCTCCGAAGGGTGCCGGTGTGGCGGGCCTCCTCGCGTCCGAGCTCACGAGCCCGCTGTCGCTCATCCTCGGGGGCGGGGCGACGCTCGCGGCCGTCACGGGGTCGGCCCTCGACGCCGCCATGCTCGGCGGAGTGCTCGGCCTCGACGCCCTCATCAGCGTGGCCCAGCGGATGGGTGCCGAGCGGGCGATCGGCCGGCTCGCCTCGGCAGCCTCGAACGGTCGGACGACGGTCCTGCGCGATGGCCGCGAGGACCAGGTGGCAGCCGCCGCCCTCGTCCCGGGCGACGTCGTACGCCTCGCCGCCGGGGACGTGGTGCCGGCCGACTGCCGGGTGCTCGACGCCGTCGGGCTCGAGACGGACGAGTCGTCGCTCACCGGCGAGTCCTTCCCCGTGCAAAAGAGCGAGGCGCCCGTCGAGGAGGCCGCCCCCGTGGTCTCCCGCCGCTCGATGGTCTACGAGGGGACCGCCGTCGCCGCCGGCCATGCCAGTGCGGTCGTGGTCGCGAGCGGTGCCGAGACCGAGGCGCGCCGCGGGTCGGACTCGGCGACGCCGCCCCCGACCGGGGTCGAGACGCGCCTCGAGGCGTTGACGGCGAAGACGGTCCCGGTCGTGATCGGCGCAGGTACCGCACTCGCCCTGAACGGACTGCTGCGCGGCCAGCCGGTCGAGCAGGCACTGACGGCGGGCGTCAGCCTCTCGGCCGCCGCCGTGCCCGAGGGCCTCGCCTTCGTCGCCACCGCCGCCCAGACGGCCGCTGCCCGGCGGCTTGGCCGCCAGGGCGTGCTGGTCCGCAACGCGAGGGTCCTCGAGGCCCTCGGGCGTGTGGACGTCCTCTGCTTCGACAAGACCGGCACCCTCACCGAGGGACGCCTCCAGCTGCGCCGCGTCTCGAACGGCCAGTCGGACGAGGTGGTCGGGGCCCTCTCATCCGCGCTGAGGCCGGTCGTCGCCGCCGCCCTGCGGGCGACTCCGCGGCCGCGATCGGGCGGCCTGCCGCACCCGACGGATCAGGCGGTGGTGGAGGGGGCGGCTGCCGCCGGCGTGCAGCGCAGCGAGGGTCTCGGGCACTGGCAGAAGGCCGGCTCGCTCCCCTTCAATCCGGAGCGGGGGTACCACGCGGTGCTCGCCCGCACGGGCGCCGGAAGCCTGGTGAGCGTAAAGGGTGCCGCCGAGGTGGTGCTGCCGCGCTGTGCGGTGTGGCGGCGGGGGGACGACGGCGCCATCGCCCTCGACGACGGGGCGAGAGCAGCGGCGGAGGCCGAGGTGGAGCGCCTCGCCCGCCGCGGCCTGCGGGTGCTCGCCGTCGCCGAGCGGCCGCTCCCGGGATCGCCCCGGCTCTCGGCTCGCCTCGTCGAGGGACTCGAGCTGCGTGGGTTCCTCGGGGTGGCCGACGCGGCACGCGATAGCGCCTCTGCGCCGCTCGCCCGGCTGTCGGGAGCCGGCATCGACGTCGTCATGGTCACCGGCGACCACCCGAGCACGGCCGAGGCCGTCGCCGGCGAGCTCGGTTCGATGAACGGTCGGCGCGTGCTGACGGGGAGCGACCTCGATGCGATGAGCGACGAGGCGCTGGCCGAGCAGGTCGGCGACGTGGCGATCTTCGCCCGGGTCACCCCGTCGCACAAGGTGCGGATCGTCTCTGCCTTCCGGCGCTCCGGCCGGGTCGTCGCCATGACCGGGGACGGGGCCAACGACGCCCAGGCCATCAGGCTCGCCGACATCGGCATCGCCTTCGGCCCGAGGGCCACCGAGGCGGCCAAGGGGGCGGCCGATCTCGTCGTCACCGAGGACGACGTCGGCCTGCTCATCGACACCATCGTGGAGGGCAGGGCGATGTGGGCGTCGGTGCGCGACGCGCTCGCCATCCTGCTCGGCGGCAACGTCGGCGAGGTGGCCTTCACGACAGGGGCGGCCCTCGTCGCCGGCCGCCCCCCGCTGACCGCCCGCCAGCTGCTGCTCGTCAACCTGTTCACCGACCTCGCTCCGGCGCTCGTGATCGCGCTGCAGCCGCCCCGGACGACGAGGATCGACCTCGCGAGGGAGGGTCCCGAGACCTCCCTCGCCGGCCCGCTCAGCCGCGACGTGGCCATCCGGGCCGTGGCGACCGCCGCCGGCGCCTATGGGGCCTGGGGGGCCGGCCGGATGACCGGGAGTCCGGCGCGGGCGCGGACGATCGCCCTCACCTCCCTCGTCGGGGCCCAGCTCGGCCAGACCCTCGTCGTCGGCCGCCGTAGCCCGCTCGTCGTCGGCACCGCTCTCGCGTCGGCGGCCGCTCTCGCGGCGGTCGTCCAGACCCCGGGGGTGAGCCAGTTCTTCGACTGCCGGCCGCTCGGGCCCGTGGGTTGGACGATCTCTGTCACCTCGGCGAGCCTCGCGACGGCCGGGGCTGCTGCCGCCCACGTGCTCGCCCGCTGATCGCACCGAGCACTCGCCGGGGCCCCGGCCCCCCGACCCCCGGTCCGCCGTCTCGTCTCCGGCCACCGGTACCATCGTTGCGTCCGACCAGGAGGTTTCGATGGCCGTCGGCATGCTGGCTCTCCTCGGGGCCTTGATCGAGTGGCACGCCGAGTACCGGCGCCATCTCCCCGGACGGCGGGACAGGACCTGAGTGGCTCCCGCCACGACCGGCGGGGCGGGACGGAGGCGGACCGAGCGGCGGCGCCGTGCCTGACGACGGCGGCTACCTGCTCGGCAACCTCGAGCCGGAGGCGCCCTCGCGCCTGCAGGCGCTCTCGAGCCTCTTCGACGCCTGGACCTTCGCCCACCTCGACCGCCTCGGGATCGGCGAGGGATGGCGGTGCTGGGAGGTCGGCGCCGGCAGCGCCTCGGTGCCGGGCTTTCTGGCGGCACGCGCCGGCGCCTCCGGGTACGTGCTCGCGACCGACCTCGAGCCGACCATGCTGCCGGGCGGTGCCGGCTTCGAGGTGCGGCGTCACGAGCTCGGGCGCGACCCCGTCCCCGAAGGAGGCTTCGACCTCGTCCACGCCCGCCTGGTGCTCGTCCATGTCGCGGAGCGCGATCGGGCGCTCGCAGATCTCGTCTCCTCGCTGCGCCCGGGCGGCCTCCTGCTCGTGGAGGAGGCGGATCCCGCCCTGCAGCCGCTCGTCTGTCCCGACGAGCGCGGCGACGAGGAACGGCTCGCCAACCGGCTGAAGGACGGATTCCGGCAGCTCATGGCGGCTCGCGGGGTCGACCTCGCCTTCGGCCGGACCCTGCCGCGTCGCCTGCGGGCGGCCGGCCTCGAGGACGTCGAGTCCGACGCCTACTTCCCGATCACCTCGCCCGCCTGCCGGGTGCTCGAGCTCGCGACCGTCGCCCAGATCCGAGGGCGACTGGTCTCCGCCGGGCTCGCCACCGCCGAGGAGATCGATCGGCATCTCGACCACGTGCGAGAGGGCAGGCTCGACCTCGCCACCTCGCCGCTCGTGAGCGCCTGGGGCCGACGGGGAGGACGGGCCTAGCGCGAGGCGGCGAGGGCGGAGAAGGGCGGCAGGCCGGCGTCCTTCTCCGAGAGCCGCGTGCGGTCGAGGCGGTCCACGGCCACCGGCCAGGCGATGGCGAGCTCGGGATCGAGGGGGTCGACACCCACCCCGGGCATGTCGGGTCGCCACTCGGCGTCGAAGCAGTACAGGTACTCACAGCCGCCACCGACCGCCTGGAAGCCGTTCAGCACGCCACGGGGCACGAGCACCTGGACGCCGACCTCGAGGGCGACGGTCTCGACGACGCCGAAGGTGGGGGAGTCCGGCCGGGCGTCCACGTAGGCGCCGAAGGCCGCACCGGCTGCGACACCGACGAGCTTGGTCGTCTCCTCGCCGTGCAGGCCGCGGATGGCGCCTTCGATGGAGTGGGTGAGGTTGATCTGCGCCCAGGGTCCCGCCGCCCCCTCGATCTCGAGCTCGTAGCGGCTCGTGCGGTAGAGCTCGCGCACCGTTCCCCGCTCGTCGGAGACCTGCCGGGTGGCGATGACGCTGAGGCCGGCGATCGAGCCGGGTCGGGAGTGGAAGTCGCGCAGCGCCACGACCACAACCTAGGCGCCATCCCGCCCCGCCCCCGTTGCGACGGCCGGCCGGGCGGGACGCACGAGGCCCGGGCGGGAATGGAGAGGAGATGAGCTCACCGACCCCCGGGGTGCTGTTCGACCTCGACGGCACCCTTGTCGACACCAACTACCTCCACACGCTCGCCTGGTCGCGCGCCTTCCGGGACGTCGGCGAATGGGTGCCCATGAACGCCATCCACCGCCTCGTCGGCATGGGCGGAGACCAGCTCGTCGTCAGCCTGCTCGGCCGGGAGGAGCCCCGGGCCGAGCAGGCCCGCGCCCGCCGCTACGCCGAGCTCGTCGGGGAGGCGGCTGCCTTCCCGGGAGCGGCCGCGCTGCTGGCGGCGGTGCACCGGGCGGGGGTGGCGACCGTCCTCGCCACCTCCTCGCCCTCCCGGGAGGTGGACGCCCTCGTGGAGGTGCTCGCCCCCGGGGACGCGCTCGACGCCGTCACGACCAAGAGCGACGTCGCTTCCTCAAAACCCGCCCCCGAGCTGTTCGTGAAGGCCATGGCGCAAGCGGGGCTCGACCCGCGGCTCGTCCTCGCCGTCGGCGACAGCGTCTGGGACGTCGAGGCGGCCAGGGCGACCGGAATCGGATGCGTGGCGGTCGAGAGCGGCGGCTTCAGCCGTCATGAACTGTCGGAGGCCGGCGCCCTGCAGGTCTACCGCGACGTCGCCGAGCTTGGCGCGACGCTCGAGACCGGCCCGCTGGCGCCGCTGCTCGCGGCCGGACGGCTCGCCACGACAGGAACAGGCCCGATGCCCTAGCTTGCGCTCGTGACGACGACGCCGGCGACCGTGGGCGAGGAGTGGATCCGCGCGCTCCCGAAAGCCGAGGTCCACCTCCACCTCGAGGGGTGCGTCCCCTACGAGGTGATCGCCGGCACGGCGGCAGCCTCGGGCCGCCCTCCGCCCGTCCCGGTCACCGACGGCGTCCCGCGGGTCGCCTCGCTCGCCGACCTGCTCTCGTACCTCGACTGGTCGTGCGCCCTCGTGGCCGAGCCCGAGCAGCTCGACGAGGCCGCCTACCGCATCTGCGCCCGGGCGAGGGCTTCCGGCGCCGGGCACGTCGACGTCATTCTCAACCCGACCCACTGGCCTCGCTGGCACGGGCGGCTCGGGGCGATGGTCGACGCCCTCGACGCAGGCTTTCGCGCGGGCGAGGCCGACCACGGTGCCACCTCGGCCCTCTGCGTCAGCCTGAAGCGGACCCAGAGCCGCTCGGAGGCGCTCGAGGTGGTCGACCGCCTCCTCGAGCTCGCTCATCCCCGCGTCGTCGCCCTCTCCATCGACGGGAACGAGGCGGGAGGCCGGGAGTCCCACAACGACCGCTTCGCCCCGGCCTTCGAGCGGGCGGCAGCCGGAGGGCTCCGGCGTTGCGCCCACGCCGGGGAGTCGAGCGGGCCCGACGGCGTCCGGGAGGCGATCGAGCTCCTCGGCGCCGAGAGGATCGACCACGGCATCCGCTGCATCGAGGATCCCTCGGTCACCGCCCTCGTGGCGAGCCGGGGGATACCCCTCGACGTCTGCCCGAGCTCGAACGTCGTGCTCGGGGTCGTCCCGGCTCTCGCCGCCCACCCCCTCCCGGAGCTTCGTGCCCGCGGCGTGCGCTGCTCGATCAACACCGACGACCCGCTGCTGTACGGCGTCGACCTCGCCGGTGAGTACCGCGCCACCGCCTCCGCCTTCGGATGGGGGCGCGCGGAGCTTGCCGAGATGGCAAGGGTGTCCATCGAGGCCTCCTTCGCCGACGAGGATCGGCGCCGGGAACTATTGCGGCAGCTAGACGCCTTCCTTTAACATCCGGGCAGCCGTTCTGGCGGGTCGGGGGGAACGGGCTGCTCGTACGAGGGTTCGGGATCATGGCGCTGGGGGAGCGACGAGCCGTTCGGGACGGCCGCCCGCTCTGACCGACCGCCCGCGGCCGGACGCCCATCCGTACGAGAGGAGACATCGTGACGGTGACCGCCGACGACACCGGGACAGGGACCGCCCTCCCGGTATCTGATGAGGCCTTCCACGTCGAACAGCACGGCATCGACCACATCCCCGAGCGCGAGCGCTGGGCCCGGCCCCGCGACGTCGCGAGCATGTGGGCCGGCGCCAGCTTCAACGTCGAGTACTTCGTCTACGGGGCCATCCTGCTCGGTTTCGGGCTGAGCTTCTGGCAGGCCATCAGCATCATCATCATCGGCAACCTCTCCTGGTTCCTCGTCGGCCTCTGCAGCCTGCAGGGTCCCCAGACCGGGACGACGGTGTTCGCCATCAACCGGGCGAGCTACGGCCCGAACGGCTCCCGGCTGATCGCCTTCTTCAACTGGATCACCCAGCTCGGCTTCGAGACCGAGGGCCTCATCCTCATCGTCGGAGCCGGGCTCGTCCTCTCCTCCAAGGCCGGCTTCCACCCCGGCACCCCGGCGAAGGTGGTCTTCATCCTCCTCGCCGTCGCCGTCCAGATCGTCCTCCCCTTCCTCGGCCACGCCACGATGGTGCGGGTCCTGAAGGCGCTCATCGTGCCCTTCGGGGTCATCTTCGGGGTGCTGCTCGTCTACGGCCTGATCCACGGCCATTCGAACGTCGCGGGGGCCTCCTACGACAACTGGCAGCTCTACCTCGGAGGCCTCGCCTTCACGATCACCCTGTCGGGTCTCGGCTGGACCGAGTGCGGCAACGACTACAGCCGCTACCTGCCTCCGAGCGCCTCGAAGGGCCAGACGATCGGCTGGCTGTTCCTCGCGACGGCGCTCCCCGAGATGCTGATGATGTCGATCGGCGCCCTCGCCTTCAGCTTCATCGGGTCGAGCGCGATCTGGAACGGGTCCAACCCCTTCCAGGCCTTCACGGCGCAGCACTCCATCCCGGGTGTCTTCGTCGTGATCTTCCTCGCCTTCGCACTCGTCCAGCTGTTCGCCATCAACTCGCTCGACCTCTACTCCTCCGGTGTCACGCTGCAGGCGCTCGGGCTCCGGCTGAAGCGGTACCAGGCGGTCGTCCTCGACAGCATCATCTGCCTCGGGGTGACGTTCTGGGCCGTCTTCGACTCGCACTTCAGCACCTACCTGAAGGACTTCGTCGACGTCGTCATCGTCTGGATCGCCCCCTGGTGCGCCATCTTCCTCGTCGACTGGGCGATGCGGAAGTTCCACTACGTCCCCCGGGAGCTGCAGAAGACCGACCGGTCGAGCATCTACTGGGCGAACGGCGGGGTGAACTGGGCCGCCATCATCGCCCAGGTCGTCGGGATGTTCGCCGCCATCTCGGGGCTGTATGCCACCTTCCCCCTCCCGTCGTGGCTGAACGAGGTGGTGGTCCACAGCGGCGGGGCGGACTTCAGCGTCTACCTCGGGCTCGGGGTCGGCGGCATCCTCTACTTCCTGCTCGCCGGGCCGCTCGTGCGCCGGCAGCGGCGGGTGCAGGACGAGGCCCTGGCGGCAGCCAGCTCGAGCGTCTAATCGGGAGGTGACGGGGCGGGGGCTCGGCTCAGCCCTCGCCCCAGTCCTCTGTGAGCGTGCCGTCCGGCTCGTGGCGGAAGACCGGGATGGCGCCGAGGGTCCGCACCATGGCGGCGTCGTCCCCGAGCACGCCCCGCCAGCCGCTCCCCTCGGTGAGCAGCGCCCCGAAGACGACGGGCGTGCCGCCCACGCGCCGGACGAGGTTGAGCGCGGCGCGGCTCGAGCCGCCCGTCGAGATGACGTCGTCGACGATCCCGACCCGCCTGCCCCTGATCGCCTCGATCCGACGGCGGTCGAACAGCAGGCGCTGGTCGGCCGCCGTCGTGATGGAGCGGACCGGCTCGGCGACGGCGTCGCTCAGGTGGATCTTCTGGGTCTTGTGCAAGATGGCGTAGTCGTCGAGCCCGAGGGCGCGGGTCACCTCGATGGCGAGCGGGATCCCCATCGTCGCCACGGATGCCACGATCTCGACCCCGTAGGGCCGCATGAGGTCCGCCAGCTCCGCTCCCGCCCGCTCGCTGAAGCCGATGCCGTGGTCGACCGAGATGAGCAGCGCGATGGAGATGCCCGGTGCCACCTGGACGAGCGGCAGCTCGATCTCCTGTGAACCCACCTTGGTTCGGTAGCTACGCTCGTCGGCCATGCAGCTGACTTTGGCCGGAGGCGGTCGATGAGCGCAAACGCAGCCCCTCGGGGGAGCCCGGATCGGCCCCCGCTCGATCCCGGGAGGGCCCGGTCCTTCCTCGAGGTGGCCCTCGCCGAGGCGCGTGCCGGTCTCGCCGAAGGCGGCATCCCGATCGGCGCCGCCCTGTTCACCCGCGACGGCGAGCTGCTCGGACGGGGCCACAACCGCCGCGTGCAGGACGACGATCCCTCGGTGCACGCCGAGACGGACGCCTTCCGGGCAGCCGGGCGCCGGCGGGGCTACGGCGACACCGTCATGGTCACGACGCTCTCGCCGTGCTGGTACTGCAGCGGGCTCGTCCGCCAGTTCGGCATCGGGGCCCTCGTGATGGGGGAGTCTCGGACCTTCTCGGGCGGCCACGAATGGCTGGCCGGCCTCGGCGTCGAGGTGATCGACCTCGACGACGACGAGTGCGCCGGGCTGCTCGGCTCCTTTGTCGCCGAGCATCCCGAGCTGTGGTGGGAGGACATCGGCACCTGAGCCCGCGGGCTCAGTCCGGCGGCCCGAACAGCCTGTCGCCGGCGTCGCCGAGCCCCGGGACGATGAAGCCGCGGTGGTCGAGGTCGGGGTCGACCGCTGCGCAGGCGACGAGGACGTCGGGGTGCGCCTCGTGGAAGCGCCGCAGGCCCGGCTCCGACGCGATCAGGCAGAGCGCCGTCACGTTGCTCGCGCCGTGCGCCTTCACGAGGGCGCACGACTGTG
>JAKACF010000263.1 GCA_021821585.1 Actinomycetes bacterium | reverse complement strand
AGCGGTCGATCCGGCGCTTCAGCAGGATCGAGTTCGTGCAGAGGTAGACGAAGCGCTTCCGCTTGATCAGCTCCTTCACGATCTGCTCGATCTGAGGGTGCAGCAGCGGCTCGCCGCCGGCGATGGACACCATGGGCGTCCCGGACTCCTCGATGGCACCGACCGCCTCCTCGACGGTCAGCCTCTTGCGGAGCACCTCGGTCGGGTACTGGATCTTCCCGCAGCCGGGGCAGGACAGGTTGCAGGCGAACAGGGGCTCGAGCTCGACGATGAGCGGGAACTTCTCCTTCCTGGCGAGCTTCTGCCGCATCAGGTAGGAGGCGACCTTCAGGTTCTGACGGACGGGGATTGGCATCCTTGCTCTCTTCCTTGACTACAGGTCAGGTCGTGCCGGGCGCGCCAGCTCGTCCGCGAGGACGGCGGCGACCGTGGCGAGGCGCTTCCAGGCGACGGCTCCCCCGATGATCGTGAAGGGGCTCACGATCCCGCGCCCTGGCCTGTCTACAAGTACCCGGGCGACGGCGAAACGACCCCTCTCCGCAAGGGGGGCAAGCCAGGCGGACTCCATCTCGCAGGCGAGCGCCCGCTCCGCCGCCCCGGAGCCGGCGGCCGTCCCGGCGGAGACGATCCTCCTCGCGCAGGCGATGCGGCCGGTCCGGACGCGGCCGCCGAGCCTCGGGGCGAGGGCCCGGCGGAGCTGCTCCGCCAGCTCTCCGTCGAGCTCGGCCGGCGGCCTCGAGCCGTCGAGGGTCACGAGCTCGTCGGCGACGACGACGTCGCCGGGCCGGTCGGTGGCCGACAGCCCGGCCGCGAAGCCGACGACGGCGAGGGGCGTGCCCGGCGGCAGCGAGCGGGCGAGCCTGGCCCGGGCCACTTCGGCGCGGGCAGGGCCCATGCCGACCCTCTCGACCCGAAGGCCGCGCGCACCGAGACGCGCGGCTGCCACCTCCGCCCTGAGCGGCGCCAGGAGGACGGGCGCGGGGGCAGGCCCTGCGGGCTGGTCGGCCCGCGTCCCGGGTCGTCGCGGGCTCCCGATCACGACGCCTCGCCCTCGAGGGCCCTCACGTAGCGCCCGAGGGCGCTGATCGGGAAGACCAGCCGGTAGAGGTGGTAGTTGATGTAGAAGTCGCCCGGGAAGCCGGTGCCGGTGTACCACGGTTCGTCCCACGTGCCGTCGGGCCGCTGGGCCTCGGCGAGCCAGGCGACGGCCCGCGACACGCACCTGCTCCTCGTCTCGCCAGCCGCCAGCAGGGCGAGCAGCGCCCAGGCGGTCTGGGAGGCGGTCGAGGCACCGCGGCCGGACCACTCGGTGTCGACGTAGGAGCGGAGGTCCTCGCCGAAGCCACCGTCAGGGTTCTGGTGCGCCTCGAGCCAGGCGACGGCCCGCCGGATGCACGGCTCGTCGCGAGCCACGCCGGCGTCGACGAGGGCGGGGACGGCGGCGCCGGTGCCGTAGACGTAGTTGGCGCCCCAGCGGCCGAACCAGGAGCCGTCGGGCTCCTGGGCCTCCCGCAGCCACCGGACGGCGCCCCCGACGAGGGCTTCGGTCGCCCGGCGGTCCGGACCGTCGACCGCTCCCTCCAGGCGGAGCTCGCGCACCAGCATCTCGAGGACGTGGGCGGTGACGTCCGCGCTCGGCGGGTCGATGACCGCCCCGAAGTCGCAGAAGGGCAGCCGGGTGCAGAGCTGCTGGGTGTTGTCCGCGTCGAAGGCGCCCCAGGCGCCGTCGGACGACACCATTCCCTCGACCCAGCGGCGACCTCGCTCCACGGCCGCCGCCACGGGGCCCCCGGCCGGGCCGACCCCCGCCTTGCGCAGGGCGAGCACGACCTCGGCGGTGTCGTCGACGTCGGGGTAGTTGTCGTTGGCGAACTCGAAGGCCCACCCGCCCGGCTCGAGGCGGGGACGGCGGACGGCCCAGTCGCCGCGGACCCGGATCTCCTCGCCGGCGATCCAGTCGACCGCCCGGCGGACAGGCTCGGATGAGAGGTCGTCGCCTGAGTCGGCGAGCCCGACGACGGCGAGCGCCGTGTCCCAGACCGGCGACTGGCACGCCTCGAGGCGACGCATCCCGCCCTCTTTGATCGTGAACCCCTCGAGGCCTTCGAGCGCCCGGTCGATGGCGGGGTGGTCGAGGGCGTACCCCCGGAGGTGGAGCGCCATGATCGAGTAGACCCAGGGTGGCTGGATCCCTCCCCAGCCGCCGTCGGCCTCCTGGCGCCTCAGGATCCAGCGCTCGGCGGCCACGAGCGCCGCCTCGCGCAGTGTCGACCTGACAAGGCGGCGGCGGGCGAGGCGTTCGAAGCGGTGGAGCGCCCGGTCGAGCAGCTGGAAGGCACCCTCGGGGGTCCGCCAGGGCTTCGGCGGCAGCGGGGGCACCCCGGAGCGGAGCTCCTCGATCCCGAAGGACAGCGGGCGCACGGGTCGGTGCGCCGCCACCACCGTGAGTGCCACGATCGTCTGCCGGGCCCAGCACCCGAAGTCGTAGATGTTGAGCGGCACGAACGGCGGGAGGAAGATCACCTCCGGCGGGAGCGCCGGCAGGTCGTCCCACGACCAGAGGCCGAACAACGCCATCCAGAGCCGGGTGAAGACCCGCGAGCGCTCGAGGCCGCCGGCGCCCCGGACGAAGGCGGCCGCCTTGGCCATGTGGGGTTCGGTTGGGTCGTCGCCGGCGAGGCGGAGGGCCACGTAGGCCTCGAGCGTCGTCGAGAGGTCCGCCGGACCCTCGTAGAAGGTCGCCCAGCTCCCGTCCGCCCGCTGCTGGGAGCGGATCCACGCCGCCGACTCGGCTGTCAGCTCGGGGGTCCTGATGCCGAGGAACTCCCGCAGCATGAGGTCCTCGGCGTCCATCGTGACGTTGGTCTCGAGCTCGCCCTTCCACCAGCCCTCCTCGGTCTGCAGCGAGAGGAGGTGGTCCCGCGCCCGGGCGAGGGTCGAGCGGGCGAGCGAGCCGTCGGGGCCGGGCTCGGGCATCAGAACTCCCTCGCCACGACGAAGCGGGCGATGTGGGAGAGCTCGTCCCTCGACCGCTCGTCCATCTGGACCCGTCCGAGGGCGTCGAGGGCGGCGGCGAGGCGGCCCTTCGCCTCGTCGGTGGCGAGCATGCGACCGCCGCACATCTCGACGAGCGTGGCCGCCCTCGCGACCTCGCCGTCCGCCAGCTCGTCGCGCGTCAGCAGCTCAGCCAGCTCTCCCGCATACCCGTCACCTGCCGCCAGGGCGGCGGCGATCGGCAGGGTCTTCTTGTGCTGGCGGATGTCGTTGCCGATCGGCTTGCCCGTCTGGGCCGGGTCCCCCCAGATCCCGAGCAGGTCGTCGACGGCCTGGAAGGCGAGGCCGAGCTGGACGCCGAAGTCCCTCAAGGCGGAGGTGACCGGGTCGGAGGCACCTGCGAGGATGGCGCCGAGCGAGGCGGCGCAGCCGAGCAGCGCGCCGGTCTTGCCGGCCTCCATCGACAGGCAGCGGTCGACGTCGATGCCGGGAAGGGACTCGAAGGCCATGTCGAGCGCCTGGCCGGCGATCATCTCGCCGGTCGCGTCGGCGAGGCAGCGGGCGGCCGCTGCACCCGTGGTGGTCACGACCGAGTCCGTCTCGAGCAGGATCTGCTGGGCGAGCGCCAGCAGGGCGTCGCCGGCGATGATGGCCCGGCCGATCCCCCACAGGGACCAGACGGTCGGGCGGTGCCGCCGCTCGCGGTCGCAGTCGATGACGTCGTCGTGGATCAGCGAGAAGTTGTGGACGAGCTCCACCGCGACCGCTCCCGGCACGCCGGTCTCCGCCGACGCGCCGGCCGCCTCCGCCGACAGCACGACGAGGGCAGCCCTCACCCCCTTGCCGGTGGAGGCGCCGTCGACCCGGCGGCCGTGCTCGTCGGCGAGTCCGAAGTGGTACTCGGCGAGCGGGCGGAGCTCCGGGGACAGCCGCCCGAGGGCGTGCTCGAGCGCTGGCGACGACAGGTCGCGAGCACGCGCCAGGACCTCTGGCACCGATCGGATGGGGATCATGCGCTCACCTCCTCGCGGCGGGGGGATGGGCGGCCGCGG
>JAKACF010000262.1 GCA_021821585.1 Actinomycetes bacterium | reverse complement strand
AGAGCCCAGGGCGCCGGCCGTGCTCGAGATCGCCCGGGCCTTCGAGGGCAACGTGACCGCCGAGGGCATCCACGCCTGCGGCTTCCTCATCTCCGACGGGCCGTTGGCGGGCCTCGTGCCCTTGCGCCGCGACCGCCGCAAGGGCCGCGACGGCCGGGGGCTCGTCACCGAGTGGGACGGCACGGACTGCGACGCGGCCGGGATGCTGAAGCTCGACGTGCTCGGCATCCGCAACCTGGACGTCATCGCCGCTACCGAGCGGATCGTCGCCGAGCGCACCGGCGAGCAGGTCGATGCCGAGAAGGCCTCCGACGACGTCGACGACCCCGACCCGGTGGCGAGAGCACGGGCACGGGCCGCCTGGCAGCTCGTCGCCGAGGGGCGCACGGCGGGGGTCTTCCAGCTCGAGAGCGCCGGGATGACCGAGCTCGCCCAGAAGGTCGCACCGACGAGCATCGAGGAGCTCTCCGCGATCGTGGCGCTGTTCCGCCCGGGCCCGCTCGGGGCAAAGGCCCACGACCGCTACGTCGAACGCAAGGCCGGCCGGGCGGCGGTCGACTACACCATCTTCACCGACGACCCCACCGAGGCCGAGGTGATCACCGACGTCCTCGGCGACACCTACGGGTTGATGATCTACCAAGAGCAGATGATGCGCGTCGGCCAGGTCGTCGCCGGCTTCGACGCCTACGGCCGGGACCGGCTCCGCAAGGCGATCGGCAAGAAGCTCGCTGCTGAGATGCTCGCCGTCGGCGAAGCCTTTCTGGCCGGGGCCGTGTCGAACGTCGACGCCGAAGGGCGCCCGAAGCTCGCTTTCAAGCGTTCGACCGCCGAGGCGCTCTGGCACGGCATGGAGAACGCTGCGAGCTACGCGTTCAACAAGGCGCATTCGGTCGGCTACGCCAGGCTCGCCTACGAGACCGCCTGGCTGAAGGCCAACTGGCCCGCTGCCTTCGGGGCCGGGCTCTTGTCCGTCACCGGCGCCGAGGACCGTCGTGTCACGATCCTGCGATCGCTCGTCGCAGAGGGCATCACCGTGTCGACGCCAGACGTGAACCTCGGCGAGGTCCATACCACCTTGGGCGCCGACGACGTGGTGCGACTCGGCCTCGCCGAGATCAAAGGCATTCGCAGCGACGACGCCCTGGCGATCGTCACCGAGCGGGCACGCGGAGGCCCGTTCGTCTCACTCAGGGACCTGTTCGCCCGCGTGCGAGTGGAGCGCGCCGCCAACTCGACGTCCGACACAGATACGGCGAACGTCGACCCAGACGACGCTGCGACAGCCGATGACGGACCCGGCGCAGCTGGCGCCGGCTCGCCGATCTCGCTCGGGTCGCTGCGTGCGCTCATCGAGGCCGGGGCCTGCGACGGCTTCGGGCCAAGGGCCGGGCTCGTGCGGGCCATGCGGGCGCTGCGGACAGCCGACTGCCCGGTGCCGGTCACCGAGTGGGGGGTGATCGAGCGGGCGAGCCGTGAGCGGGAACGCCTCGGCGCGACGATCTCGGGCAACCCGTTGAAGCTCCTCTCCGAGCAGCTGCGTTCCTGGCGCTCGCCGAAGACGGGTGCAAAGCCGATCCCGCTGCATCGGATCGAGGAGCGATGCCCGAACGGCGGGGCGGTCTCGACCGTGGGCCTCGTGGCGAGCTTCGAGATCCGAAAGAAGGGCCGTCGCCGAGCGCAGATGACCCTCGAGGGCTCGGTCGGCTCGCTCGAGTGCGTCATCTGGTCCGATCAGCTCCAGGGCCTCGAGCGCGCCGGCCGGGTCCCTGGCATCGGCTCGGTCGTCGGCGTTGATGCACGGGTGCGCAAAACGACGATCGTCGTTACGTCAGAGGTCGTAGACGACGCTTCCGGCGATGACGACGGCGAAGCTGACGGTGACAACGCGGACGTCGCGGGTGAGTGCGCGCCGGAGACGATGACCAAGACCGAGCTCACGGTGAACGACGTGTGGATCGGCGAGCTGGGCGACGAGGGGCGGCGGGCTCTCCCGCTGCTGCGGGTGCCGAGAGCGGGATGATCTCGGCGCGATGGCCGAAGCCGGCCGGGCACGAAGAGGGCGCGAGGCGGCAGGACGAAGTTATACGACGTGCTATAATAGCATTCAGTGGAACGACCTCCTTACCGCTTCGGCGCTCCAGTCGCTCCGCCGTGGTTCTGCGACCGGGAGGAAGAGCTCTCGACGCTCGTGTCGCGCATGCGCTCTGGCATCCATGCCTTCGTGCTCTCGCCACGCCGGTACGGCAAGACCTCGCTCGCACGGCGGGCGCTCACGCTCGTCGAGGAGGGCGGCGGACGCTGCGCCTATGCGAACCTTCTCTTCGCGACGTCTGAGACGGAGCTGGCTGCGACGATTCTCCAAGCGGTGCTCCGTGGCGTACTCGGGAAGGCAGGTCGGGCAAGGCATTCGCTCGAGAGCATTTTGCGGCAGGTGCGGATCACGCCCAAGGTCTCCTTCGGACAAGACGGATCGTTGGACGTTGGCATCGACGCGCGCTCCATCGACATGCCTTGGCAAGAGGTCGTGGGCGATGCCATCGGCGTGCTTCGCAGGTCCGCCAGGCGCGAGCCCGCGGTCCTCGTCCTCGACGAGTTCCAGGTGGTCGCCGGGATCGGCCGCCAAGGCCTTGGTGGTGCGTTCAAGGCGATCGCCGACGAGGTCAGCTCGACGAGCATCGTGTTCACCGGGTCGCATCTCTCGATCATGGAGCGGCTCACCAAGGGCCACGGTGCCCCGTTGCACGGCATGGGCGAGCGGATCGTGCTCGACGTCGTGCCCGAAGAGCCGATGGTCGCGTACCTCTGCGAGCGGGCGGAGGCCGTCGGCAGGCAGCTCGACGTTTCGACGGCGACGGCGATCTATCACGCGGCTGATCGCATCCCGAACTACGTCCAGCAGCTCGCCCTTGCCGTGCTAGAGGCCGCCGACGAGGCGACGGTGCGGCCTAGGGATGTCGAGCGCGGTGTTGCCACCGTCGTCGAACGAGAGGCGAGCACCTTTGCCACGCAATTCGAGGACCTCCGTCGATCACCGGCCCAGCAACGCATCCTGCGGGCGCTCGCTCGGCATTCGACGACCTCGGTGTACACCCGTGCGTTCCTCGACGAGGTCGGCGTTGCGAACGCCAACGCGGTGACGACCGCCCTTCGTGCCCTGGACGGCCGTGAGCTCGTCGTACGCCGTGGAAAGGTATGGGACGTGGCCGACCCCTTCCTTCGTCGCTGGCTGCTCGAGAGCTAAAACCCCTGGTGGAAGGCAAGATCGGACCCGATTCCAGTGCCCCTGCATAGAGACAGACGTAACCGCCACAGCGGCGGTTGCGCCTCAGATGAGGCCGACACACAAGGAGCAGTACCATGAACAGCACCATCCTCGTCGGGAACCTCACGGCCGACCCGAAGCTCTACGTCGGCGACAGTGGCAAGAAGCGGGCGACGTTCTCCATGGCCATCAACGAGGGCCAGGGCGAGAACGAAAAGACCCACTTCGTCAACCTGACGGCCTTCGACACCCTCGCCGAGAACATCGTCGAGTCCTTCTCGAAGGGCATGCGGGTGATCGTCGCCGCCCGCCTCAACACGTACAAGCAGGCCGTGACGATCAACGGCGAAGATCGCCAGCTGACGATGGTGGCCTATGTCGCCACCCACGCTGGCCCCGAGATCCGCTTCGCGCTGGCGAAGGTGACCAAGGTGACCCGCGAGGGAAACGCCGACGGGGCTACGAGCCCCGCTTCAACCAACTCGAAGTCGGCTGCCGCAAAGGCTGGCGGGGCGTCCTCCAACGGCTCCGCTCCGGCCGAGGTGGCGGTCGTCGAAGCCGGCGTGGCCGCTGCTGCTGACGACGACGACTTCTAGGTCGCCGAGCTGGGGCGTTCCCCCCGCCTAGCCCGGCTGACAGCCGCCGCCACCGGTCCGCTTTATCCCCCTCTTGGGCCGGTCGGCGGCGGCTGTCGAATCCGAGCCGATCAGAAGCAGCTTGCACAGGTATCACCGTGAACCACACACCGCTCTTGCGCACTGGACGCCAGACCGCGACCTGGTACCTGC
>JAKACF010000261.1 GCA_021821585.1 Actinomycetes bacterium | reverse complement strand
GATCACGATCCGGGCGAACGGCAACCCGGCGGCCGCCATCGAGTACCTGCGCTCGGCCCTCGACGCCGGGGTGCTGCGCCCGAGCTGGGGAACCTTCTCGGTCGACGCCGACGCCCTCGCCAGCCTCGACCTGCCGACCGACGTCCTCGAGCTGGCGCTCCGGCGCCTCGAGACGCTGCGGGGGTCCACGCGCTGGCTCGCCACCGAGGCCGCCGTGATCGGGTCGAGCTTCTCGCCCGAGCTGCTCGCCCAGATCACCGCCTGGACCCTCGAGGACGTCCACCTCGCCCTCGGCGAGGCCGAGCAGGCCCGGGTCATCGAGTCCCAGGGTGCCGACCGCTACGGCTTCGTCCACGAGGGCGTCCGGGAGCGGCTGCTCGACGGCCTCGACGGAGCTGCCGCCCGCCGGGCCCACGAGCTGCTCGCCGAGGCGCTCGAGCAGAGCGGCGACGGACGCCCCGAGGTCGTCTACGAGGTCGCCCGCCACTACAGCCTCGGCCAGGTCGACGACGACCCGGCACGCGCCTTCGGGGCGAACCACCGGGCCGGCAAGCTGGCGCTCGCCGCCCAGGCGGACGAGGACGCCCTCGCCTTCTTCTCGATGGCGGACCGCCTGGCGACGGCGCACGGCCTCGGCCGCAGCGGCGCCTTCCACGCCGACTACGGGACGGCCCTGTTCCGCTCCGGCGACGACGTCGCCGCCCTCGAGCGCTACGAGCTGGCGCTCACCCACGAGTCCGAGCACGAGGCCCGAGCCTTCGTGCACGAGCTGATCGCCCGGGTGTACTTCGCCGAGGGCGACGGGGCGAGCTGCCTCGAGCAGGCCAAGGCGGCCCTCAAGGCGATCGGCCGCCGGCTCCCGCGAAGCGGCCTCGTGCTCTGGGTCACCTCCCTCCTGCGCTTCCTCGGCGCCCTCGCCACGGGCGTCACCCGCATCGGCTTCGGCTCCGCCCATCCCGATCGCCGCGAGCGCCTCCGGCTCGAGTGCCGCCTGCTCGAGCTGGCGGGCTTCGCCGCCAACCAGGAGCACCACGTCGGAACCGAGATGGCCGTCGCCCTGCGGGCGACGCTGCCGGCCAACCGCCTCGGGCGCTCGCGGGAGTACGTCGCCGCCTACTCGGTGATCGGCTCCCTGCTCGCCCAGAACCGCCTCATGACGGCCGCCCGCCTCGTCGCCCGCCACGTCCGCAGGGTGGCAGAGGGCTCCGGCGACCGCTATGCCCGGGCGCACGCCCGCTTCATCGAGGGGATAAGCCTCGAGTACCAGGGAGACCCGGTGCGCTCCGAGCAGCTGCTCGCCGAGACGCTGCGCCAGGAGTCCCGCTGGCTGTCGGCCGGCGAGGTGGCGACCGGTGTCCTGCAGCTCTGCCTCGGGCTCGCCCTGCGCGGGCGGCTGCTCGACGAGGTCTCCTGGCTCGACGAGGGCCAGTGGCACACCCGTCCCCAGCCGGGCGGGACGGCCCCCCAGCACGTCCGCCCCCTCGACTTCGTCGGGATCTCGCTCGCCGGCTACCTCGACCAGCCGACCTCCGGCCTCGAGCAGATCCGCCGGGTGAGGGAGCGAGCGGAGAAGACTCGCCAGACGCGGATCATGAGGGCGGGCTTCCAGCTCGCCCTCGCCAACTTCCACTTCGGCCTGAACGAGCTCGGCGAGCCCTTCGAGGAGGCAGCGGCCGGCTTCCGCAGCGCCAAGCTGCGGCCGTGGAGCTGCCCGTACGGCTTCTCGGCCTTCTGGATCATCCAGGCCTTCGCCCGCATCGCCCAGCTCACCGCCGCCGAGCCGCCGACGAGGGGCCACCGCCGGCGGGCGCGGCGGGCGGTCGCCGAGCTGCGGATCGCGGCCCGCACGCCGCTGCTGCGGGCCTACCACGGGACGGCGAAGACGGCCTACCTCGCCGTCACCGGCCACCACCGGCGGGCGCTGCGCCTGTCGAACCGCACCGCTCGCCTCCTCCTCGGTCAGGACGCCCCCGGGGTCGAGGTCGCCCTGGCGAGTGCCCGGGCGAGGGCGCTCGCCGGTGTCGGCTACGCCCAGGAGGCCCAGCGCGGCGCCGTGACGGCCGCCCGCCTCGCCGAGGACCTCGGCCTCTCGGCCTACGTCCGCTGGATCCAGCCACCTCTTCCCGAGGAGCGGCCCGTCCGGCGCCACGTCACCCAGAGCGGCGCCTCGGGCGCCCTCGCCCAGAGCGCCGCCAGCCCGCTCCTCGAGGCCGCCCCGCCCGGACCCGGGCAGCTGCGGGGAGCCAGCCGGGCCGCCCGCCAGCTCGAGGCGCTCCTGCAGGTCGGAGCGGCGGCGGCCAAGGTCCTCGACCCAGAGGAGCTGATCCGCCTTGCCCTCGACGAGACGGTCCGGATCCTGAACGCCGAGCGGGCGCTGCTCTTCCTCACCGACGAGGAGAGCGGGACGGTCCTCCCCCACATCGGGCGGGACGCCGACGGCGCCGACCTGGCGGAGGTGAGCGGCTACTCGTCCACCATCGTCGACAAGGTGGCTGCCAGCCGGGAGCCCCTCGTCCTCACCGGGACCGAGCAGGGTGCCGCCCTCGGCTCGGAGTCGGCTGTCACCCACGGGCTCCGCTCGATCCTCGTGGCGCCCCTCGTCATGGAAGAGCGCCTCCTCGGCGTCGTCTACCTCGACAGCCGGCTCGCCAAGGGGATCTTCACCCACGAGGACGTCGACATCCTGTCGGCCATCACGAGCCACGTCGCCTTCGCCCTCGAGACGGCCCGGCTGGCCGAGGTGGAGCTGTCGGTGGCCTCGGAGCGCCGCCAGCGGGAGGTGGCAGAGCTGCTGCGGGACTCGATGCGGACCCTCGGCCAGAGCCTCGAGCCCCGCGCCGTGCTCTCGACGACGCTGCAGACCGCCATCGGGGCGTTGGCGGCCGACGGCGGGGCGATCCTGCTCGGCGACGGCGAGCGGCTCGAGGTCGCCGCCGCCGCCGGGCCGGGCGTCACCATGCCGCCCGAGGGCTTCGACATCGCCCGCAGCGACCAGCCCGAGATCGCCGAGGCGCTCAGGTCGCGAAGCCCGCTGTCGGTCGGGTCCGTCTTCTCCGACCGCAGCTCTCCGTTGTTCGGCCTGCTCGGCCGGTCCGGCTCTTTTGTGGTCGCCCCGCTCGTCGTGCGCGACGAGGCCATCGGCGCGCTCGTCGTCGTCGCCGGGCGCCCGGGCGCCTTCGGGGACACCCAGACCAAGATCGCGGCCGCCCTCGCCGGCCAGGGCGTGGTCGCCTACGAGAACGCCCAGCTCTTCTCCAAGGTGCAGACGCTCGCCCAGCGCGACGAGCTGTCGGGCGTCGCCAACCGCCGGCACTTCTTCGAGGTGGCCCGGCGCGTCTTCGCCGAGGCCCGCCAGACCCACGAGCCGCTGTCGGCCATGATGCTCGACATCGACCACTTCAAGGACGTGAACGACAAGCACGGGCACGCCGCCGGCGACGACGTCATCCGGGCGGTCGCCCAGCGCGTGGAGGGCGTCCTCGGCGCCGGCGACCTGATCGGGCGCTACGGCGGGGAGGAGTTCGCCCTCGTCGTGCGGGGCAACCTCGACGCCGCCACGGGTCTCGCCGAGCGGTTGCGGATCGTGATCTCCGAGTCGCCCGTCCCGACGGCGGCGGGTCCGATCAAGGTGACCACCTCGGTCGGTGTCGCCGAGCAGACCGAGCGCGACGCCGACCTCGGCCGGCTCCTCCAGCGCACCGACGCCGCCCTGTACGAGGCGAAGCGCTCCGGTCGCGACCGGGTCTGCCGGGCGCTCTGAGACGGCGCGGCCGCAACTCCGAAAAGCGCCCGGCGCGCCGGCCATCTCGGGCGAGGCCGGCCGACGAGCGCCGACAGGCTGCCTCGCCGCTAGGTGGTCCGGTCCTCGCGGTGTGGGCACGCGTCATGACCACCTCGACGCCGTACCGCCGTCCGGCCGCCGACCGGGACGACTTCCCCCTCGCCGGAGCCGTCCCCCGCGCGTAGCTGCCGGGATCAGCCTCGGCCGAGCGAGAGGCCCGAGACAGGATCGAAGAAGTGCAGCCGCGAGGCATCGACGCGAAGGGCGAGCCGGTCGCCTTGGCGAACGGGGGCGTAT
>JAKACF010000260.1 GCA_021821585.1 Actinomycetes bacterium | reverse complement strand
GGGCTCGATCGCGAAGCTCATGTTCGCCGAGGTGAACCAGCGGATCTACGACCTCTGCATCGACCTGCTCGGGGCCGGCGGCCTCGCCGGCTACGACTACACGATGCGGCGCGACGAGGGGCTCGGCCTCACCGGACCGGCCGGCTCGTCCCGCAAGATGTTCCTCCGCTCCCGGGCGAACTCGATCGAGGGCGGCACCTCGGAGATCCAGCGGAACATCCTCGCCGAGCGCGTGCTCGGGCTGCCCGGCGACGTCCGTGTCGACAAGGACGTCCCCTGGTCGACGGTGCCCCGCAGCTGACCGAGCGGCGGCCCGCCGCCGGCGCTCAGCCGGGTAGCAGGTAGGCCTCCCTCGCCCCCTCGCCCCGCCAGGCACGGGCCATGGCCGGGGTCGTGAAGGAGGCGACGAACTCGCCGGCGTCGCTCAGCGCGACGGCCCCGCCCGTGCCGCCGAGCTCGCCGACGGCCGACAGCGCCGCCTCGACGGCCTCGTGCAGCGGGCGGCCGGCCTGACGCTCCCAGGCGACCCGGTGGGAGAAGCCGGCGACGAGGAACGCCTCGCCGGCTCCGGTCGCCGAGACGGCCACTCCGCAGCGGTGGGCGAGCACGCCCGCCCCCGGGATCGGGGAGTCCCCGACGCGCCCGCGCCGTTGGCCCGAGCGGCCGCCGGTCGAGGTGGCGGCCGCCACCTGCCCGCCCCGGTCGACGGCGACGGCCCCGACCGTCCCCTCCTTCGAGAGGGCGCTCGGGGGGCCGGCACGGCCCGCGCCCTTGGTGAGCCACTGCGGCCGCATCGCCTCGAGCCCCGCCTTGGCGCAGAAGTCGTCGGCGCCTGCGCCGGCGAGGAGCACCGGGCCGTCGGGGACCCCGCCGACGGCCGCCACGGCTCTCGCCGCCCGGACGGGGTTGGCGGGATAGGTGGCGGCGCAGAGAGCCCCGACGGCCCCGGTCGCCGCGTCCATGACGCCGGCGTCGAACTCGACGGCGCCGTCGTCGGTCGGGACCGCGCCCCGCCCGGCGTTGAACCGCCCGCTGTCCTCGAGCGAGGCGACGGCCTCGACGACGGCGTCGTAGGCGCTCCCTCCTCGTTCCAGCACCTCCCAGCCGGCCTCCCGCGCCGTCCCGAGCGCCTCGAGGAGGAGGGCGGACTCCTCCTCGGAGAGGTCCGGGAAGGTGCCGGCGCCGCCGTGGATGACGATCGCCGGCAGGCCGAGCCGTCCGAACTGCCGAGTGCTCCTCATGACGAGGCCGGATGGTACCGCCGGCGTGCACGGGGATGTGCTGTCATCGGCGAGGATGGAGCCATGAGTCGTCGGGGCTGGCTGCTCTTCGTCGCCATGGGCGTCATCTGGGGACTGCCGTACCTGCTCATCAAGATCGCCGTCCGGGAGGTCCCCGCCCCGATGCTCGTCGAGATGCGGACGGGCGGCGCCGCCCTCGTGCTGCTGCCGGTGGCGCTCTACCGGGGGGAGCTCCGGCCGGTGCTCGCCCGCTACAAGGCGCTCGTCGCCCTGGCCGTCACCGAGATGGCCGTGCCGTGGCTGTTCCTGTTCGATGCCGAGCGGAAGCTCTCGAGCTCCCTGTCGGGCCTCCTCGTGGCGGCGGTGCCGCTCGTCGGGGCGATCCTCGCCCGGGTGACGGGATCCGACCGCCTCGACCGGCGCCGCCTGGCGGGGGTGCTGGTCGGCTTTGGCGGCGTCGGCGCCCTCGTCGGCTTCGACGTCGGCGGCTCCGACGCGCTGGCGGCCGCCTCGATCGCCGTCGTCGCCGTCGGCTACGCCGTCGGCCCGTGGATCTTCTCCCGGTATTTCTCGGACCTGCCCGCCCTCGGCGTGGTCGCCGGGGCGCTCACCATCTGCACCCTCCTCTACGCGCCGGCGATCCCCTTCTCGATCCCGACGAGGCCGCTCGCCCCCTCGGTCGTCGGATCGGTCGTCGGCCTCACCCTCGTCTGCACCGCCCTCGCGTTCGTGCTGTTCTTCGCCCTCATCGCCGAGGCGGGACCCGTCCGCTCGACCGTCATCACCTACGTCAACCCCGCCGTCGCCGTCCTCCTCGGCGTGAGCGTCCTCGGGGAGCACGTCGGCGCGGCGACGGTGCTCGGCTTCGTCCTCATCGTGGCGGGGTGCGTCCTCGCGACGGCACGCAACGCGGCGGAGGTCCCGGGCGCGCCCGCCCCCTCCCTGCTCGTCGAGGCCGACTCCGCACGGGAGGCCGGCGGCCCGATCTGACGCGCCGGGATGACAAGCACGGCCGTCGCCCGCTTGCGCCAGTACGATCGGCGATCATGTCCTCGACCAGCCAGAAGTCCACCGGCTCGGTCACCCGCCCGCTCGACGCCGAGACCGCCGACTGGGCACTCGGCGCCCTCACCACCCTCGTCCCGATCGCCGTGTTCGCGGCGGACCCCGACGGGAGGTGCTGGTACGTGAACCAGCGCCTCATC
Source organism: Actinomycetes bacterium (assembly GCA_021821585.1). Classification (GTDB taxonomy): domain Bacteria; phylum Actinomycetota; class Acidimicrobiia; order Acidimicrobiales; family Bog-793; genus JAKACF01. The sequence continues at coordinate 1,673 of JAKACF010000260.1, read as the reverse complement.
GACGCCTTCGGCCTCGAGCACTACTCGGCGGAGGACGCCACCTTCCGCCTCGACCTGCCCGACGGCGTCCTCCCCACCGAGGGGACGGCCCACCTCGAGGTCGTCGTCGCCGGCGCCGAGGAGGGGGGCGACAGGACCCGCCTCGACGCCCGCGTGATGCCGCTCGTCGGCCGGGACGGACGGGTCACCGCCTACGTCGGCGTGGTCGTCGACTCCACGGGCTCGCAGGGCTCGGCCCTCGTGCTCCGCACGAGCGAGCGGCTCGTCGACGCCCTGATCGACCGCTCCCCCGAGGTCGTGACGATCCTCGACGAGGACGGCACGTGGCGCTACTCGAACGCCGCCGCCTGGCGCCTGCTCGGCTACCAGGCCGACTTCGAGCCGGTCCCCGACGGCATCATCGGCCTCGTCCACCCCGACGACGCCGCCGAGGCGCTCCAGCTCCTCGACCGGCTGCGCTCGGGGGAGGTCCGCACCGTCGGGCCGGTCGACGTGCGGGTCCGGGCGGCCGACGGCGGCTGGAGGTACCTCGAGAACTACGTCGAGAACCTCCTCGACGACCCCGTGATCCACGGCTTCCTCCTGCTGTCGCGCGACGTGAGCGAGCGCCGGCAGGCCCGACTCGAGCTCCGCGAGGCGAACGAGCGCCTCTCCACCCTCATCTCGAGCCTCCGCCTCGCCGTGCTCATGGAGGACGAGAAGCGGCGCGTCGTGTTCACCAACGACGCCTTCGTCAGCCTCTTCGAGCTGCCGATCCCCGCCTCGCAGCTCGCCGGCCGGACCATCGCCGAGCTCGGCCCGGAGTTCTTCCGCCGCTTCGGCGACCCGACCTACGTTCCCGAGACCGCCGGGGAGACGACCGGGCGCTCCCGCCGGCGCCCGGTCGTCGGCGAGCGCATCGTGCTCACCGACAACCGGGTCCTCGAGCGGGACTACCTGCCGATCGTCGCCGACGGGGAGCACCGCGGCCACGTCCTCGTCTTCCGCGACGTCTCCGCCCAGGCGCAGGCCGAGGCCGAGTGGGCGGCGCTCATCGCCCGCCAGAGGCACGAGAACGAGCGCCTCGTCGAGCTCGACCGGGTGAAGGCCGCCTTCCTCGCCGAGATCAGCCACGAGCTGCGCACGCCGCTCACGTCGATCTCGAGCTTCACCGAGCTGCTCACCGACGGGCTCGGGCGGGACGATCCCGACGAGCAGCGGGAGTTCCTCGAGATCATCAAGCGGAACGCCGACCGCCTGCTCCGCCTCGTCGACGACCTGCTGCTGCTCGACCGGCTCGAGACCGGCGCCATGCCGCTCGAGTGGGGGGTCGTCGACCTCGCCTCGGTGGTCACCGCCTCGGTCTCCGCCTTCGCCCCCATGGCGGAGTCGAAGGCGATCGCGCTCGACTGCGACGTGGGCGAGGGACCGACCATCGCCGGGGATCCGGGCCGCCTCGGCCAAGTGCTCGACGTCTTCTTGTCGAACGCCGTCAAGTTCACCCCCGAGGGCGGGCGGATCATCGTGACGGCCACGCCCCGTGACAAGATCTGGCGCATCGAGGTGATCGACAACGGGATCGGCGTCCCCCAGCGGGAGCAGCAGTCGCTGTTCGAGCGCTTCTACCGCGCGAGCAACGCCCGCTCCTCCCGCATCCCGGGCTCCGGCCTCGGGCTCTCGGTGGCGCGCGCCAT